>JAQICW010000442.1 GCA_027858355.1 Desulfobacula sp. | reverse complement strand
ACCAGGGTGGCGGAAATTGTAAAACCCATTGTGGAACTCATGGCTTCCATGCCGTCCGTTGTGATCGGCTTTTTCGGCATGGTGGTGGTGGCGCCCTTTATCCAGCAGCTGTTTGATATATTATTATCCACAATACACCGGATATGATCGATATCATCCAAAGCCGGTGTCAAGTGAATAATGCGTTGCATCAGGTCCACGGTTGCATCAGGGCCCATTCCACCTAAAATACCAACAATTTTTTTCTTTTTCTTCTGTCATCTGATTGTATTCCTCATTACGAAACTATGAACGGGAGCCTTTTTAAAAAGACTCCCGAAATCTCATTATTCCTGTCGGAAGGTATCCATGTATGCATATAAAGCAGGCGATCCGCCGGTATGGAGGAACAGCACATTGGACCCTTTTGGAAAATGTCCCTTGCGAATCAGGTCGATAAGGCCTGCGGCTGCTTTACCGGAATAAACCGGATCAAGAAGGATGGCTTCATTTTTGGCAAACAATTTCACCGCTTCAACCATGGAATCAGTGGGAAGCGAATACCCAGGGCCTACATACTGATCAAAACAAACAATATCATCCCGCTCAACCCCACCCTTTACCTCAAGTCTTTCGGCAGTATCCACGGCTAACTTGTAGACAATTTCTTCCTGAACATCTTTTGTTCTGGAGACATTCACACCACTGATGGGGATGTTGCCGTTCACACCAATCATACCCACAACCATGCCGGCATGGGTTCCGGCAGACCCGGAAGGGACCACAATATGATCTATGTCAAGGCGCATTTCATTGAGCTGTACCATGGTTTCTTCGGCACAGACCGCATATCCTGTAGCGCCGATAGTATTGGAGGCGCCCCCTGGAATAATATAGGGTTTTTTACCGGCAGCGCTCAGTTCATCTGCTTTCTTTTCCATTTCACCCATCATGTCGGAACCGCCTCCAACCACAGCAATACTTTTTACGCCAAGCAGCTCAAACAGAAAGTTGTTACCGCTGGCCTCTTCCTTGTAGGATCCTTTTACCCGTTCTTCAAGGATAAGGTGACAGTCCAGTCCCTCTTTGGCAGACCAGGATGCGGTCAGTCTTGCATGGTTTGACTGGACCGCGCCACAGGTAATGATGGTATCTGCTCCTTTTTCAAGGGCATCTGCAATACAGAACTCAAGTTTACGGGTTTTGTTGCCGCCGGCAGATCCGGGCAGCAGGTCATCGCGTTTGACATACAGGTTAACATCTCCACCCAACGCTTTGCTCAATGACGGCATGGCTTCAATCGGGGTAGAACCTTGAAGATAGTTTCTTCTGGGAAATTTTGTAAAATTCATAGGGTGTATCCTTTTTTTATGGTTTCATTTTAATATGATTTGAGCAACGTCTTTTATAATTTCTAAAATTTGAAGGCAGTCTTCTATGCTGAATGTGAGCGGAATCCGCATATCACACATGGTTGCAAGAATACGGCGGGTATTGACAAGTTCAGGTAATTCGCCAAAATACTTCCAACTGGAATAGGCACTGGTAAATCCCACAGGTTCTTCATTGCCAAACCATTTGAGTTCAACACCTTGATCCATGCATTTGCCAAGAAACTGCCGGATGGTTTCTTCATTTTGATTGACCAGGGAGAACTGGATGGAACTGCCAACATAATTTTCCCGGTTGTCTCGTTTGGGGCAGATGATCCCTTGAATTTTATTCAAACCCTGTTCCAATAATAGATACCGCTTGTTCCACCTTTCACACTGTACATCCAGCCCTTCAAGCTGAGGCCTTAAAATAGCTGCCCGAAGGTTATCCATGCGGCAGGAATAATTTGGAACCATGGTTTTAAGGCTTTCAAACAAAGCCATGTCCGGTCGTGAGGTATGGCGCTCATAGAGCATGTAGGACCCTGAATAAATAATGGCCCGGGCAATGAGGTCCGGGTCATCGGTTACCAGAAGTCCGCCTTCTCCTGAATTCATGTGTTTATAGGTCTGGGTGGAAAAGCATCCGACCTTTCCAAAGGAACCGGATTTTTTGCCATCCCAGGTGGCCCCCATGGTGTGGGCACAGTCTTCAATCAAAACCAGATTATTAGCTGTGCAGATCTCCATGATTCGATCCATGTTGGTGATGTGTCCCCGCATGTGCGACAGCATAAACCATTTGGCGCCAGGGTGTAAGCATTACACAGCACTTTATCCCCGGGTTTCACCCCCGCGCTTTTAAGGGCAAGGTACATGGCGCTGCCGCAGGAAGCACAGGACAGGCAATATTTTTTACCCATGTACGCTGCAAATTCTTCTTCCAAAAGTGCGGCTTCGCCTTTTTCACCCGGTTCAACATTATATCGATGGATTTTACCGGACTTCAATATGGCCAGGGCTTTTTCTATTCCCTTTTCATTAATGGGCTCCTGCAGCGTAAAATCCTTTGAAAATCTTTTTTTATCTATGATGGACATGATTTATACTCCTGTATGTTTTTTAACTTTATCCATATCAATCGTAATGCATACAGCAATTATTCTAATAACTTGTCTGTTCATAGACTTCAAAGTCCCAGGCCTGGCCTGGAAAATATTTCCGTAATCTCAAATCACAGGCTCTGGCATGGCCTTCCATTCCCTCAACCCGTGACAACCGGGAAGCTGCACCACTCATGACCTTGTTGGCCTCTTTGCTGATCTCCTGGTAGGTATAAATCTTGAGAAACTTAAGCACATTAAGGCCGCCGGAATAATGGCAGGCTTTTTTAGTAGGAAGGATATGGTTGGTTCCGGAACACTTGTCCCCGTGGGGAACGGTACTGCCTTCACCAAGGAATAGCGACCCATAGGAGTTAAGATTTTCCACCCACCAGTCAAGATCTTCGGCCATGACCTGGACATGTTCCGCAGCATAGGCATCATTGACCTTGCACAGTTCTTCTCTGTCTTTACACAGGATGATTTCACCGTAATCCCTCCATGAAGATGCAGGAACGTCAGAATCCGGCATATCTGCAATAATTTTCGGCATGACCTCAAGGACTTTTTCACCCAGGTCCTTTGAATCAGTGTAAAGCCATACCGGAGAGTCATATCCATGTTCTGCCTGGGAAACAAGATCAACCGCAACGGTCATGTAGTCGGCGGTTTTATCCGCAATAATGGCGGATTCCGTGGGACCGGCAAATACATCAATGGTGCATTTGCCGGTGGAGGAAAGAATGCTTTTGGCTTCTGCCACATAGGCATTGCCGGGGCCAGCCAAAATATTGGCCGGTTTGCCGGTAAAAAGGCCGAATGCCATGGTGGCGATGGCCTGAACGCCCCCCATTTCTATGATAATATCTGCGCCGGCAACATCCAGAGCATACACAACTGCCGGGGCAATGCTGTCCCCTCTGGGAGGAGAGCAGGCAATAACGGTTTTCACCCCTGCCGCCTTTGCCGTGGCAACACTCATGATGGCGGAACAGGCATGGGCAAAACGTCCTCCCGGGATATAACACCCGGCCACCTCCATGGGAATGATCCTCTGGCCCAGGCGGACACCCGGGATGGTCTCTTTTTCGAATTCCTGGAGACTGTCTTTTTGTGCCTTGGCAAATCCATAGACCTGCTCATGGGCAAACCGGATATCCTGTTTGACTTCATCAGGCACCTTGTCAATCAGGCGCTGCTTTTTTTCCGGGCTCAGGATAAAATCGCCTTCCCAGTTATCAAACTTTTTAGCAAGTTCGATCACGGCTTTTTCACCATTTGCCTCTATATCGGATAGTATGGTCTCAACAATGCCGCGTATTTTCTCCGAATTTGATTCTGCCGTTTTTATGGCTTTTTTGATATATTCCATTTCTTTCTCCTGTTATTTAATGTTCGAAAAACTATGGTTCAATCTGTTCTGCCGGTCAGTTGTCCAGGCAAGATAATCTTCTCCAAGGCCAGGTGTAAGGCCGCAGGTTTTGAGGATAGGCACAATTAGCTCCAAGGTCCGCCGGGAATCTTCAATATCAAGAGAGTGATTGGCCACACCTGCAAGGCCATTATCGGGTGGAACAATGGATGTCACTACATTTGCGCCGGCAACAAGCCTTGCTGTTAAGCCGTCAAGCCCGTCAACATCTAAAGAGGCAGGAATCAATACATTCCCAAGGACCAGCCGCATGACGGCAATGATGATCTGTTCTTTTAAAGTGTCCTGGGGTTTTGCTGCGGCCATGGGGGTGCCTTCCTGGGGAACAAAGGTCATAACCCTTGCCTGATCAACACCAAAGTCTTTCATCCAGACAATGGAGTCAGCAAGGTCAGTAAGGCTTTCTCCCACCCCGGTGAGGATTCCTTCTTCAATGAGCATCCCAAGACGTTTGGCCAGCTGTTTTTTGGCCAGTCTTTTTGTAAAACCCTGCCCATTTCGCAAGGTTTTATAAAGCGCCTGATTGTGTGTCTCCTGATAACAGGCATACCAGGTAACTCCGATTCCTGCCAATTTCTCAAGGATATTGTCAGGCACTGCTCCCGGAGAGATCATGACCGGAAGCCCGGTCTTCTCCTGAACGGCTCTGGTCATACTGACCCATTGTTTGAATCCAACTTCGCCGGAAACAAACAGTTCGGGATCCTCCCCCATGGTCAGATCAATAAGATGAACCCCGGTATCTGCCATTTCTCCGGCAGCAGACAGGATCTGGGTTTGGGTCTTCCGATATCGGGGAAGCATCTTGTTGGAACAACGGTATTGACAGAAATTACAATCATTTCTGCAGTGTGTGGAAAAATAAAGAAAACCGTAAAGGAAAATTTTATTGCCAAAGTACCTGGTCCGAACCGATTGGGCTGCTTTAAACAGCAAATCTATTTCATCAGGATCAGAAAGCCCCAGAAGATATTTTATCTCGCTTTTCTCTGCAGGGTAATTCCTTTGCAACCGATCCAATATCCGGGTTAAATCAAAACGGGTGGTCAGCATGATCTATTTCCTTTACGACAAATTGCATTAAAATCAGTCATTTTTTTCCTTGGTGTTATTTGTAAAAACATTTATTCTGCTCCAATTGCATCCTAATATCACAATTCGATAGCACAATTCGTGCCATAATTTGGCTGGAGATATAATACGTAAAAGAATAATTACTATGTATTAAAACCTAAGGCCGGTCTGCTTTTTTTGGACCCATGCGTTTAATTCATTGGAGTGATAACCGGATGATCTGATTTCTCCGGGGAAAAAAAATATCAAAATTATTAAAAAATTGAAAAAAGCTCAGATGTTACGCAAATCGATAAAGATAGCAAAAAGAAACAAATTACCAATAAAACTCAGGCTTGAGTGGAAGTTCCGGCTATTGAACAGCGTTAAAACAAGATGGTATATAATTTGAATACTAAAATTTTATGGTACAACCATTATATCAAGGGAAGTACTGAGAATTTTTTTTTAGAGGATAGCTATGCCGATTTCAGAGAAACAAGCAATGGACGATTTCTACCGCATCATAATGTATGTCGTCATTTTTTTGTTGTATGTTTTGTTCCTGTTATCACCCTGCCATGCATTGAATGATACGTTAAATCAAGAAGAACGGCAATGGCTCAGTGCCAATAATGGGAAAGTCCGCCTGGCACCTGCTCCAGACTGGGAACCCTTGGAGTTTTTTGATGAAAATGGAGAATACAAGGGTATGGTGGCTGACTATATTCATTTAATTGAAAAAAAATTAAACTTCAAATTTAAAATTGTCAGGTCAAAAACCTGGGAAAATACGCTTGTTCTCGCTAAAAAAAGGGAAATTGATGTTATCAGTGCTGCCCAGCCAACCCCGGAACGTAAACGGTTTATGAACTGGTCCACTCCATATCTGAATTTAAAAACAACCATTATTGTACAAAAATCCCAAAAAAAAACATTTACGCTGAGTCAAATGCAGGGAATGAAAATCGGTGTGCCAGCGGGGTATGCAGTTGGTATATTCATCAGGAATTCCTATCCTCAACTGACAGTTATTGATGTCCCCACCGGCAGTGACGGTTTACATAAAGTCTCATTCGGGGAGTTGGATGCCATGATTATGGAAGTGCCCAGTGCGCTCTATGTTATTGAAAATGAAAAAATTACAAATCTTCGCCTGGCAGGGGATACCGGTTTTGAACTCAATGAGGGTGTTGGCGTAAGAAGTGACTGGCCGATTCTGGCACAGATTATTGAAAAAACTTTGACTAATATCAGTAAAAAAGAGCATAAAACTATTTATAACAAATGGATCAGGCTTGAAATAACCCGATTTTATCAAACCCGGACATTCTGGTATTCGATGCTTGCAGTAACCTTCGCCGTTATGTTTTTAACCGGTTCTGTCTTGATCTGGAACAGAACTTTAAAAAAACAGGTGATGCAGAGGACCGAAGAGCTTCGATTCAATGAAATGCGTCTGGAAGCTCTTCTGGAACTCAATGAACAGACCCATACCTCGATACAGGAAATTATTGAATTTTCATTTCAAAAAATGATCCGACTCACCAAAAGCAGTTTTGGATACCTGGCCTTTGCTGACCAGAGTGGTATTATTTATTCGGTTGATTCCAGTTCCGAAAAATTTCTGGAACAATATATTACCCATAATATTAAAAATGGATTTACAATAGAGACAATGGGCCTGTGGGGTGAAGCTGTAAGACAGAAAAAAGGCGTTATTTCTAATAATTACAACATATCCAACCCTGAGCAAAAAGGACTCCCATCTGGAATTATAAAGCTGTCCCGTTATATGAATGTTCCTATTTTTTTCAAAGACAGGATCGTAGTTGTGGCCGGTATGGGTAACAAAAAAACAGATTACGATCAGTCCGATATAAGACAGCTCAGTCTTTTAGCATTGGGGATGTGGCGCATTATTCAAAGAAAAAAAAATGAGCAGGCTATTTATAAAAGTGAAAAAAGCTTGCGGGATCTGGTGGAAAATTCCCCTAACGGAATAGTGATCATGCAACAGGGAAAAGTTGTGTACAGAAATTCCAAACAACTTGAACTCATCGGAGATATAAAGCCTGTTGACAGGATCGGTTATGCCCATATCTACAGTGAAGATGTAAAAAAAGTAAAATTGTTTTATAAAGGAATAGAAAAGGGAAATCCAACCATTACGGAATTGGATTTCAGGTTTTATTCTTCACTTGAAAAGAGGACAAAAGAGACAATGAAATGGGTGACCTGTCTTGTAACACCTATTGATTACAAAGACAATAAAGCCTTCTTATTAACTACCATTGATCGAACCAGAGCCAGGGAATTGGAACATCTCCTGACGGTTCAGGATAAAATGGCGAGTCTTGGTCGTGTGGCAGCCGGTATTGGCCATGAAATCAGGAATCCGTTATCCGGAATCAATATTTATCTCAGGACATTGGAGAAGAGTCTTGAAAATCCAGAAAAAACTTATAAAATAAAGCCTGCCATTAAGGCCATCCGAACGGCATCCGGGAAAATGGAATCGGTTGTCAAAAGAGTGATTGATTTTTCCAAACCCATGGAACCCAGGTTTTCGCCCATTGATATCAATTCTCCGGTTTTAGAAGCCATTCACCTTGCCAACATGAGCCTTGACAAGCAAAAAGTTTCAATGGAGGTCGAATTGGACGGGATGCTTCCCAAGTGCTATGCAGAACATAATTTGATTGAGGAAGTCATTCTGAATCTCATCAACAATTCAGTGGATGCCATGGCAGATCAAAAAGAGAACAAGATGATACGGATATCATCAAAATCGGAGGGAGATACGGTTGTTTTTATTTTAGAAGACACAGGTCCTGGAGTGCCCGTGGATTTAAGTGAGAGAATATTTGAACCTTTTTTTACAACAAAAGAGTACTCAACAGGTATTGGCTTAAGCTTGTGCCACCGGGTTATAACCGACCATAATGGTTCAATAAAAGTGTTTCCAGGAGATTTTGGCGGGGCAAAGTTTGAAATTGTGCTGCCGGTTAAAAAGGCAGCTTCAGAAATGAAATCAAGAAAATCGGAGGCCCGGAAAATATCATGACAGATTATACCCTGTATGTTGTGGATGATGAGGAAACAATAAGAGAAGGCATTGCATCCGAACTTGAGGATGACTATAAGATTTATTCATTTGAAACTGCAGAAGATGCCCTTGACCAATTTTGGAAACAGACACCGGATCTGATACTATTGGATATTGGTCTGCCTGGAATGAATGGTACCCAGGCGCTTAAAAAATTTAAAAAAAATAACAAAGATGTTCTGGTGATCATGATTACGGCGTATGAAGATATTAATCTGGTCATCGACTGCATGAAAAACGGGGCATATGATTATATTGTCAAACCCATCCACATGGAAGCCCTTGAAATTAATATTGCCAATGCTCTGGAAACCATACGCCTCAGAAAAGAGATAAAAGCACTCCAGGAACAACAGATCAGGGAAAATCTTCCCTGCTTTATTGGTGAAAGCCAGGCGATTCACGATATCATGGAGTACATCGAAATGGTTGCCAAAAGCCCTGATACACCCATCCTGATAATCGGGGACACCGGTACCGGTAAAGAACTGATTGCCGCCACAATCCATCACAAAAGCCCTCATTTTAATGGACCTCTTATAACCGTAAACTGTGCTGCCATTCCTAAAGAACTTTTAGAAAGTGAGCTTTTTGGTTATGCGAAAGGCGCTTTTAGTGGTGCAAATACAAGTGGAAAAAAAGGACTGATAGAATCTGCGGATGGTGGAACACTTTTTCTGGATGAAATAGGAGATCTTGACCTGGGTGCCCAGGCGAAACTTTTAAGGTTTATGGAATCGGGTGAATTTTATAAAGTTGGCAGCGAGGTAAAACGGTTCATAAAAACCCGGATTATATCAGCCACAAATAAAAATTTGGATAAAATGATTCATGAAAATACCTTTAGAAAAGATTTATATTTTCGCCTTGGTGTTATTAAAATAAATGTTCCCTCTCTGAATGAACGCAGTGAAGATACTCTTCTTCTGGCAAAGTATTTTCTACAGGTATTCAATGATAAATTTGAGAAAAATCTCACCGGCATCAGTGAAAAGGCAATCAAGTTGCTAAAATTGTATATCTGGAGTGGGAATGTCAGAGAGTTGAAAAATATGATGGAAAGAGCTGTGCTCACTTCCCGGGGTAATCAACTGACAGAGGTTGACCTCGGTCTGGATACAATGGAAAGGGGTAGAGTAATGGAGAATATTGATAATAAAAAATTCCCGCCACTGCCCCCTACAGGGATAGATCTTACAGAAGTACGTAACGCTCTGGATACGTTTTATTTTAATCAGGCCATGAAATTAGCAAAAGGTAATGAAACCCGTGCTGCTAAATTGCTAAATATAAAGCACCATACTTTCAGGTATCAATTTAAAAAAATCATGGAAAAATGAAAATGAAGTCCGATTGCCATCCACAATAGAATCATGCAGTGAGCATTGCTTCAATGTTTTCAGGCGGCACCTGGGCCTGAAGATTGTGGACTGAACCCAGAACATAGCCGGGACCTAATGCTTCCCTTGTAAATCTTACGGCTTGCCTAACGTCTTCCGGTCCTTTAAAGGGAAGCAGATGCTGGGTATCAATCCCCCCCCAGAAGGCAATCTTGCCATTGAACTTTTCAGCCAGATTCTCAGGATTCATGTCTTTTGCCGTAACCTGTACAGGATTGAGGGCATCCACACCGACTTCAATCAGGTCATCAATTAAAGGGACTATGGCACCACAGCTGTGCACCAATACCTTGGCGTTACTGTACTCTCTAATGGTGGCTGTCATCTCTGCCAGCAGGGGTTTGATCATTTTTCGCCAGAGAACCGGATTCATCATGGTCGAATTCTGCAGGCCCCAGTCATCTCCCCAGAAGACCACGTCCACCATGGGACCCACCTGCTGAAGCGCTTTGGTTACTGTTTTTTTCCAGTAATCGGTAAGCATGCGCAATAATTGCTCAGCAAACTCAGGATTTTGGATCATATCAAGCAGGATTGCCGTAAACCCACGCATAAACTGGCTTCGGGTAAAGATCCCAATGCCCATGTCCAGGACAATTGCATAATCGGTTTTCTTGTGCAGGTACTCGGCCCGCTCCGTCAGTCCTTCAAAGTAGCCCGGATTATGGGGATCGGGCATCTCAAATTTTTCAAGAGTCTCAAGTGTGGGCTCGGCATCGGTCAGAACTTCTTTAAACGGCAGGTACTGACCTTCAGGGCATCTTTTCCAGTGGGTTCCCCAGATATCAATCATTTCATCTTTATTGATATCCCTTACTTTACCGCCTTTATACCGACCCAGAAGCAAGGCTCTTGTATCGATATCAAAGTGCTGCAGCATCTCTTCATGGGGGATGACCAGGTTTTGCCGTTTCCAGCCCATGGTGGCAGGGCAGTTCATGCCCAGATAATTTTTCAGTGCTTCATAGGTATCCGGTACCAGGGTGGTGGAAAGTGTTCCGCCAAAATCCCGGGGAGTCCGATCCGTTTCTTTAAAATTCAGGGCAAGATTCAGACGCTCTTTGTGGCTCAGTTCAGGCATGTTTTTTTATTTCCTTTTTTCTTCTTTGCTCCAGTAGATGATCCAGCCAGTCCGGGTCCATTTCCGGGACCGAGGACAGCAAAAGTTCAGTATATTCATGATGGGGAGGAGTAAAGACTTCCTGCCTCGGGCCTTGTTCCACTATCCGGCCCTGGTACATGACCACAACATCATCGGCAATGGCCTTGACCGTTGCCAGATCATGGGTGATGAACAAATAGCTCATATTTAGTTCATCCTGCAGGCGCTGTAAAAGTTTTAGAATCTCTTCTGCCACCAGTTGATCAAGAGCGCTGGTAACCTCATCGCAGATAATCAGTTCGGGCTTGGCTGCAAGCGCTCGGGCGATGCAGACCCGTTGTTTTTCTCCGCCGGAAAGTTCAGAAGGGTACCGGTCAAGATAGGAAGAATCCAATTCAATCATATCCAATAATTCACAGACTCTTTTGCGGACTTCTTTTCTTCCTAAACCATAATAAAAAGAGATGGGTCGTCCGATGATCTCTTTGACTTTATGACGGGGGTTTACGGCAACATCCGGCATTTGAAAAATCATCTGCCACTTTCTCAACCGGTCTTTATCCCTGTGTTTTAGAAAAGGCGACATCTCCATTCCGTCAAAGTAAACCATCCCTTCACTCTGGGGTAAAAAGCCCGTGATCACCCTGGCAACCGTTGTTTTGCCACTCCCGGACTCACCCACCACAGCCACAGTTCTACCCCTATGGACATCAAAACTGACATCGTGTAGCACCGGGGGACCATTCCTATATGAAGCTGTAATATTTTCTACTTTCAGCAGGGGTTCTTCTTTCTTTGGTGGGCGGATTTGTTTTACCTGCCGGCGAACTGCAAGAAGATCAGCGGTATACTGTTCTTTCGGATCTGCCAGTATGGCTCTTGCCTGCCCCTCTTCCACCAGCTGTCCATATCTCAAGACCATTATCCTGTCTGCAAGCTGGGCAACAACTGCCAGGTCATGGGTGATATAAATGGCGGCACAATTACTTTTGCTGACAACCTCTTTAATAGCGGAAAGAACTTCAATCTGTGTTGTAACATCCAGTGCAGTGGTGGGCTCGTCAAAAATGATAATATCCGGGTCACAGGCCATGGCCATGGCAACCATGGCTCTTTGCAGCTGACCACCAGACACCTGGTGGGGGTAGCGAAATCCAATCCCTTCCGGGTCCGGTAAAAATAAACGGGTATAAAGGCCAACTGCCTTTTTTCTTATATCCGCCATGGACATCATTTTATGTTCCAGGGGGGTTTCGGCAAACTGGGTCATGAGTTTATGGGACGGATTAAAGCTTGCTGCTGCACTTTGGGCCACATAAGCAATCTTAAATCCCCGGATGTCTTCAAGTTCTCGTTCGCTTGCCTTTCGTAAGTCCTGACCCAGAAAGTCTATGGTACCACCGCTGATACGGCAGCCTTCTCTGGCATATCCCATGGCAGCAAGGCCGATGGTGGATTTTCCAGCACCAGATTCACCAATAAGGCCGATAACCTCTCCACGATTAAGGGTAACATCAACACCTTTAACAACCGGTTTCCATTTGTCATCCTGTCTTCCTTCAATTTGAAGGTTTGAAATGGTCAGTAATCTGTCTTCAGTATTCATTTAATATGCCTATGCCCTTATCTGGGCGGAACGCTGGAGAAACCAGTCTACCACCAGGTTTATGGATATGGTTATCAGCGCGATGGTAGCGGCCGGATAAAGCGGTGTGAGGATACCAAAATTAATCGCACCTGAGTTCTCCCTTACCATGGATCCCCAGTCTGCGGTCGGAGGCTGGATTCCCAAACCTAAAAAAGACAATGAACTGATAAAAAGAAAAATAAAACAGAATCTTAGACCAAATTCTGCAATCAGGGCAGGCAGGGCATTGGGCAGTATTTCCCGCCGGACAATATAAAATGTTTTTTCACCCCGTAACCTGGCCGCATCCACAAATTCCATAATGGCAATATCCATGGCCAGGGCACGGGCCAGACGAAAAACCCGGGTGGAATCCAGGAGAGCAACCACCACAATCAGAATCGGTATGGAGGTTCCCAGGATAGACAATATCATTAATGACAGAATCAAGGTGGGCAATGCCATAAAAATATCCACAATACGGCTAAGCAGATTATCGATCCACCCGCCGGTGGTGGCAGCAATGAGACCCAGCATGGCACCCACGCCAAATGCAATCATGGTTGCGGTAAATGCGATGGCAATGGAATTTCTGGCACCATAAATCAGACGGCTGACCATATCCCGCCCCAGTTGATCTGTTCCCAGCGGATAATCCCCACTAGAAGAAAGCCAGACCTCTGCCACGATTTCTGATTCGCCGTAAGGGGCCAGAATAGGCGCAAACAAAGCCACAAGGAGACCTAGGGCAATCACTATCATACCAAATCTGGCAGAAATGGGACTTGTTTTTAATACTTTTATCATATTTTTCATTATGGCCTCATTTGGGATGTCGCAGTTTGGGATTGGAGATAATTGACAAAACATCGGCTGTCAGGTTGAGAAAAATATAGGTGCAGGCAAATATCAGGCCGGAAGTCTGTACCACCGGAATATCTCTTTTAGACACTGAATCCACGAGCAACTGGCCCAATCCAGGATAAACGAAAACCACTTCCACAACCACCACACCCACCACCAGCCAGGCCAGGTCCATGACAACAACGTTTATTATGGGCGCCAGGGCATTGGGCAGGGCATGATAAAAAATAAGTTTATGTTTACGTACGCCCTTGAGCCTTGCCATTTCTATATACGGGCTGGAAAGTACACCGATAATGGTTGCCCGGGTCATGCGCATCATATGGGCAAGCACCACCAGGGTCAGGGTCAAACAGGGCAGCACCAGGATATAGATGATTTCTGAAATGGTCATCCCCGGTTTTAGCATGGCAACACTGGGAAACAGTTCAAATTGTACGACAAACACGACAATTAAAAGATACGCCACAAAAAATTCCGGCAGCGAAATGGCACTTAAGGTAGATGTGGAAAGAATTTTGTCCAGCCAGGAATTTTGATAAAGTGCGCAGATCAACCCTAAAAAAATGGCCAGGGGAATGGAAACCACGGCGGCAGAAAATGCTAAAAGGAGTGTGTTTTGAAATCGCCAGCCAATCATTTCGGAAACAGGACGTCCATTGGACAGTGAATTACCAAGGTCACCCCGGCATAGATCTCCCAGCCAGGATAGATATCGGGTGTGAACCGGCAGGTCCAGTTTCAGCTCTTTTCTAAGGGCCGCCAAATTTTCTTCAGTAGCACCCTGCCCCAGAATTGCTTCAGCTGTATCGCCGGGCAGGGCTTCTACACCCACAAAAATGAGCACGGAAATGGTAGCCAGTGTTAAAAATGCAAAGCCTGTTCGTTTAAGTATTAACGGTAGTAAAAAATTCATTTATCTCTCTTTGATCCCGGCAGGGCTTTGAAACTCTATTTAAAAAGGAACAGAGCCCTGCCGGAATGATTGAAAAAGGGGTTATGATTTAAACCACCATCGTTCGCACGCGCGCAGACCATCAAGTTCAACATTGCCGGCAACAGGATTAAAACCAATTTTATCACTGGCTGCATCTACAATATTGGCGATCATGGGAATCACCACACTGCCGTCATCGTGTAGAATTTTCTGAAGCTCGAAGTACATGGCTTTGCGTTTTTCATCATTGAGTTCTGCTCTTGCCTCTTTGACCCGTTTATCAAAAGAAGGCACTTTCCAGTTGGATTCATTGGCTGAAGCACCAGATACATAAGTCATGGAGAGAATCCAGTCAATGGTGGGACGGGCATACCAGAAAGACGCACAGAAGGGTTTTGTGTTCCATACTTTTGACCAATATCCGTCGTTGGCCTCTTTAACAACATCCATTTTCAGGCCGGCCTTGGTTGCATGCTCTTTCCAGAGCTGAGCCGTATCCACACACCCGGTATAGACCATGTCAGCGACATGGAGTCTGACAACCTCGTCTTGATACCCGGATTTTTTTAAATGGAATTTTACCTTGTCAGGATCATATTGTCGCTGGGGAATGCTGTTGGCGGCATACTTTACATAAGAGGGCACGGGATAATCATTTCCCGGAACACCATAACCCTGTAGAATTGTTTTGATAAGGGCTTCGCGATCCACAGAATATTTTACAGCTTTTCTGAAATCTGCATTATCATAAGGCTTTTGATCCATGCGCATGGGGAAGGTGTAAGTTAGTCCACCGGGAGTGTTGATGACTTGAATCCCCTTCATTCTGCCAAGCAATCTGGCAGTTTTCCGGTCCGGCCGGTTGATCATGTCAACCTGGCCTGTTTTAAGGGCTGTGGTTCGGGCGGTGTCATCAGTCATGGTAATAATTTCTACGGAATCAAAATAGGCCCTGTCTTCTTTGAAATAATTGGGGTTTCTTTTTCCATAAGCCCTGACACCGGGTTCCCATTGTTCCAGAAGATAAGCGCCGGTTCCCATACCATCCTGAAAATTGGTTGTTCCATTTGGGACACAGGGCATACGGGTTGAACTCAAAATATAGGGAAAGTCTGCACTGGCTTCCTCAAGAATTATCTTAAACTCGTATTTTCCTGTTTTTTTAACTTCTTTTATGGGCTTTACAACTGAAGCGATTTGGGATTTGTTTCCTTCTCCCCTATGGTGATTGATACTGAAAATAGCATCATCAACATCCATGGTTTTCCCATTATGAAACTCAACCCCTTCACGAAGTTTGAAATTCCATACTTTGGCACCCGGCTCAGCACTCCATTCCGTCACCAGTTCAGGTTGCAACTCACCATTTTTGTCAAGTTCTAAGAAAGGGTTTCTGTACAACCCCATGGTGCTCATCTGGTCAAAAACGCCTGAGAAAGTCGCAGGATCAAGGCTGTCAGTGGTTGAACCACCTGCCAGACCCAGTTTCATTGCCCCTCCTTTTTGGGGGCCGGAAGCCCAGGCATTATTTAAAAGGCCCTGTCCTGGGATAGAAGCTGCTACACCTGCAGCAATCGTTCCTGCCATAAACTGTCTTCTGGTTAATCCATTCTTGTAATCTTCCATACTTTAGTTCCTTTCTCAAAGTTGTTTTGAGGTTAACTGAATCAATAAAAAGTTATTCATATTACTCTCACCCTGAACACGTTACTATAATTCTTAACGAAGAATTGCATGATATGTGCCACACTTCTATTGGGCGCGACCGGTTATTCATCAAAAATAGGGAAAATTAAGCGCCTTTCCTTATGAAGAGGGGCACAAAAATCTGGATATTGTTTTATCGATGAAAAGCTTTCCGGGATATAAATTAAAATTTAAGTTTAAAAATTGTCAGAAAGTTAAAAAATTCTTAATTTTTTCAGTCTGGCATGCAG
>JAQICW010000399.1 GCA_027858355.1 Desulfobacula sp. | reverse complement strand
TCCCTTTTTCGATGTACCCACGGCCTGGTCAACAGGTATTGTTTTAAAAGGCAAAAGAGTAGTTTTTTTAATCATTACTTTTTTCTTTTTTCTTTAAAGGTTGATAATAGGAGCCAAAGGCGCAGTTCCTGCAAAGGATCTCATCATTTTTCAGGACTTCACGTTTATCCCTGACAATAGTATTACACCTTGCACACACAGCCTTGAATCTGGTGGGGCCAGGATAATCGCAGGCAGGTACATCAACAGATACCTCTTCAACAATAAAGAGATCGTCTATTTCCATTTTTTTGTAAGCCTCAAGCTGTTGTTTTTCTTTATTCTTAATATCTGGCGCATATACAGCAGCAAGATCCCTTGATTCCTCTGTGGAAGCTATCCTGAATGCTTTTTGGGTCTCAAGATTTACAAAAGTGGCTGCCATGATGCCGTTATCCACAAACTTCAGAGAACGTCTTCCAAGTTTTACACCGGTTACAAATGCGATGGCAT
This sequence comes from Desulfobacula sp., assembly GCA_027858355.1. Next base: position 23,819 of record JAQICW010000399.1, on the reverse strand, counting down.
CTGTGGCGCATCTGTCGATTTCCACATAAACAATGAGTTTTTTTATCTGGGGCAGAGTTCTTGGTTCATCAAAGCCGATGAGATTACAGCCCAGCATTGCCATGCGAACCCCCACTACCTGTCCTGGACAAAGGTGACCATGGGCTTTGGCAGACCCCTTTAAAAGGATTTCAAAATCTTCCATTCATTGTTTCCTGTCATTATAAATGATTTTCGTCTTGACCTTATGTTAACATTAATTTTAAGAAACTATTATTATTTTAAGATTAATATTATATTTTTTATTCTCAGAATTTTCTATATCCATAAATAACATCCTATATTTTTTTTACCAACTGGTTAGCTGCTGTTAACAAAGGATCCCAAACCGGTCCAAAAGGGGGTGCATAGGCCAGGTCTGTCTGGGAAAAATCTTCTACTGTCATCTTGTTATGCAAAGCTACAGCAATGGCATTGATCCTGTGAGCCACCCCTTCTTTTCCCACCATCTGGGTGCCAAGAAGGCGGCCTGTTTTTTTGTCTGCCACCATATTGATGTGAATGGGAGTCGAACCTGGCTGTCCATGAGCCCGGGATCTTGTTTTAACGCTATTTTCCACAGGATCAAATCCTGCATCTGTTGCCTCTTTAAAATTGAAACCCGATCTGGCAACCTCAAGGGAAAAAACTTTAAAAACAGATGTTCCGGCAATGCCTTGAAGACGGGTCTGACTTCCTGTAACATTATCAGCAACTGCCCACCCTGCCCTGTTGGCTATTAATGCCAGGGGAATCCAGCATTTGTTATCCGTCACTACATGATAGGTATCAGCACAGTCTCCTGCCGCATAAATATCCTTATCCGAGGTTTTTAAATACCTGTCCACAGCTATGGAGTCAGAAATTCCCAATTCAAGACCGGCATGTTTTGCCATTTCGCTGCAGGGTTTTACCCCCATTGCCACAAGTACCATATCTGCCTCTAAAGTCAGGTTTTCACATACAACCTGAACACCGTCGCCCAGGGGCTCAATTTTCTGGATAGCATGTCCAGAATAAATATCAACACCCTTCTCGATTAACTCCTGGTAAATGACACCTGCAAGTTCAGGTACAAGCCAGGGCAAAAAAACCGGTCCCGGCTTAACCATACTCACTTTTACACCTCTTTTTTCAAAGGCTTCACACATTTCAAGAGCGATATAGCCCATCCCGATAATCACAGCTTTTTTGATTCTATTCTGCTGGATATAATCTTTTATCTGTTTACCCTGTTCAAGACTTTTTAAGGACATCACCTGGGGCAGATTAAATCCCGGCAGGTCGGGAATCACAGAAGAAGCACCCGTGGCAATAAACAATTTATCATAATCAAAACTCAACGGCTCTCCTCCAATTATTATTCCAGATACTTTTTTGCCTTTAGGATCAATGGCCGTGGCTCTATGACCCGTCAAAAGATTTATCTTGTTTTTTTCAATAAACACTTCAGCCTTTCTTACAACAAGCGATTCCATATCCCTTTCAGTGTCGGCAATGTTATAGGGCATACCACAGGCACTGTAAGAAACATCATGGGTCTGCTCTAATACAATAACGTCAATATCTGGATCTTTTCTTTTTGCCCTGCTTGCGGCACTCATACCTGCGGCATCACCGCCAATGATTACAAGTTTCATATCGTCTCCTTGGAAAACCAGCCAATTATCTGTTTTAGACCGGACTTTTTTATATAAAACATTTATTCTTTAATATCAGCTGTAACTAAAAATTTTGGTGGATCAATAATATTCCTTTTAACAGTACAAAGTCCGGCTGCCCTGATAACAGCTGATTTGTATTTTTTTGGAAATCCCGGTGGAAGGCTCATGTGTATATGTACAGCTTCAATCAAATGTTTTTTTTCATTCCTGTCAAATTGCAATGTCATTTTAATTCCTGAAGTATCAATACCCCGTTCATTACAGAAAAAAACCACATAAACTCCGGCGCAGGTCCCAATGGAAGCCCAAAAAAGATCATAGGGTTCAGGAGCACTGCCGTCTCCTCCCTCGTTTTTAGGTTGATCTGTTTCAATGGTGAATCCTTTATAAACTGCATTTACTTTTTTATTACCAGGAAAAACAATTTCCATGCCCATCTCATTTTCTCCTTGTTGATATTGATCCTGCTGTACCCAGAGTCGCAATTTTTATCCTTCGTTAGCCTTGATTCTTTAACGTCGTTAACGCATCTGTCAAAAGGCCTTTAAACCGATCCAGAGTTATGGGGTATGCCTGCATGGAAACTCCCATCCAGTCACAATATTCAAGAAAGCCCTCGGGATCTTCCGCCATATACTGATCCAGGTATCCAATACCATCGAGAACTACAGCCCCACCTGTATGCCGCGGGAAATTTTCATTGGCAATGGCTTTATCCCAGCCTTTGAAGACCTGTTTTTGATATTTTACCCAGCCAGGAGTCATGAACCATACTGGTTCACCTCCGGCAATTTCATTTCTTATCTGTTTCATCTCAGCATCACTGGCCAGCATTCCCATGCAGTGTGAGGCCTCTATTCTCACGACCTTTAATCCTTGTTCCTGGATAATTGTCTGCATTAACCGAGTTGGATTATCTGGATTGACATAACAATACTTTCCACCATAGACAACTATAACACCACTGGCAACGGTCTTTGCTCTTCCTATAAACTTTATGAGCTGAGTTTCAAGTTCAGGAATATCCTGATGTAATCCTGGGGTAGTATAAAAAATATGATGAGTATCAAGAAATCCTTCTTTCACAAGATGATTGATTTCAGGGCTCATGGTTCCACAGGCCACTATTGCAGTATCACTGAATGATTGTTCTTCCATGCCTACCTCTTGAATAAAAATATTTGGCCAAAATTGTTAATCTTCGTTACTATATAATTCACCTTCTGGAATATCTTCACCAGCTCGCCAGGTAACAAATTCGCCTGTATCAATCACAACATCAACATCCACAGCATTATCTGTCCAGACAATACGAGTATTACACTCATAGACTCTTTTACCAAGTTCAATTTGTCTTTTCAACAAAGCTTTTTCAGATTCCGCCCTGGTTTGGTGAACTGAAATAACTTTTTTTTGAGGTTGATCCAGTTTATGATCATCATAAATTAATGCATACATGAGCAGTCTCCTTTTGTTATAAATGTGTCACTTGGTTAAAGTGCAGGCACAGACAATTGCTGCCTGCACTTTACATTTAGCAGCATCAGCTACCGAGCGTATCAGCCACAGCATCTTTTTCAAGGTGCTCATTCCATTTTTCACCCCAGAGATCTGGAATGGTTTCTTCAACCTGAATAATGGAATCCCAGATGATGCCAATTTCCGTAAAAATATTTTTAAGATCTTCTTCGCTTTGTGCCATCCAAAGACAATAACGAACCCCTTTTTCTTCGTTGAAATATGTTCTTATCCATGTGCCTGCTTCAACATCTACCAGTTTTCTCCAATTGGACTGAACCTCTTTACAGTCAACCCCAGGAGTGTTATGAACCATCATGTATTTATTCATTTTACTCATTGTCGTTCTCCTTTTTTTATTCATTTGTATTATTTTTACTTTTACAACAAATGCGCATTTTAAACTTAAGTTAGAAACTATTATTTCAATAACCATGCCAGATCTTGGGTATTTTTATAACCACTTGTAATCATAGATAAAAAATTTAAAATTATTCCCTGTTTACCATTAAAATATTAAATATTGACAAACGATTGATTCGTTACTTATTATGACACCATAAAAAAGTGGCGCCACCGGTGGCGCTGAGATGGACTAAAAAGGATTCCCATGAAAGATATTGAATATGAAATACAGAACAATGAATTTGTAAAATTATTGCTTGAATCAATAGGAGACGGTATTTTTGTTCTTGATATCCATGGAACAATTATTGCCTGGAATCCTGCCATGGAAAAAATAACCGGGTATTCTTCGGATGAGGTAAAGGGCAAGAGTTGTGAGATTTTAAAATTCAATCAGTGCTTTGATAAAGATTGTCCAACTGGTATGAAAGATTGTGGCATTTTAAAATATGGCAAAGTGCAACCCACAGAATGTTTGTTGAGCCATAAGAAAGGTCATACCCTCTCGGTGACAAAAAATGCCAGAGTGATAAAAAATAAGCAAAATAAAGTCATTGGTATTGTTGAAGCTGTTACAGATTTAACTGAGTTAAAAAATGCCAGGCTAAAAATGGAAGAGGCCACTCGCCGCCTTGGAGAATTGAATAGGCTTGGCGGTATTATAGCAAAAAGCCAGGTCATGCAAAATGTATTTACCTTTATCAAAGCCTCGGCGGCAAGTGAAACAACCATACTCATCCAGGGAGAAAGCGGAACAGGAAAAGAACTTGTAGCAGGTGCAATTCATTCCATTGGAGAACGAAGGGACAAACCCTTGATAATAATAAATTGCAGTGCTCTTTCAGAATCGCTGCTTGAAAGTGTGCTCTTCGGTCATATAAAAGGAGCATTTACCGGTGCCAGCCAGAACCGCTTGGGACGATTTGAGCAGGCAGACGGCGGCACCATATTTTTAGATGAAATAGGTGAAATTACGCCTTATATACAGGTAAAACTGCTTCGGGTTATACAGCAAAAAGAAATAGAACGAGTTGGAGAATCCAGAAAACGCAAAATTGATATCCGCATCATAACTGCCACAAACAAAAATCTTAAATCCCAGGTGGATAAAGGTCACTTTAGAGAAGACCTCTATTACCGGCTTAAAGTCTTTCCCATTTACCTACCCCCTTTGAGAAACAGAAAAGAAGATATTCCTCTTCTTGTGAACCATTTTATTAAAATAAACAATGAAAAGGCCACCCTTAAAGTAACTGGAATCACAAAACCCACGTTACGGGCTTTTATGGATTATTCCTGGCCCGGCAACATAAGGGAACTGGCCAATGCCATTGAACATGCGTTTGTTTTATGTTCCAACAGGCAGATTGAGCCTGATGATCTACCCATTGAAATAAGGGAACCAGATATAATTTCCAGGCCTGTTGAAAAAGAAAATCCTTATGATAATAAAAAGCCAACTCATTATATTTCTCCTTTGACCAGGGAAAAATTGATTGAACTGCTCCATGACAATGAATGGAATAAGGCAAAAGTTGCCAGACGTGTAGGATTGAGCAGGGCGTCCATATGGAAATACATGAAAAAATGGGATATACCACTTCAGCCTTAATCCATAATGGGATCTCTTTTTTCAAATTATTTACATTTAGCCGGGGTTGGAGAATTAGCTGCATAAGTATAAGGGTAAGAATATTTTTTACAAAAAAAATCCGGGGCAGCTACTGCCGGTATATAAGCTGCCCCGGATGACGGTGAGGTGGTTATTCAGATTTTGGAGGTAAGTAAATGCTTACTTTGTCTGATAACTGAAAAAATACTATTGCATACTTGATGCCAACCCATTCAGTTGCAACGAACAATTCTGTCCAATCCAACAAGGTCATGGTTATTTTTGAAAAATATTTTTTGAAAAAACTTTTCTTGTCTTTAAAAGTAACGTTGTTTCTTAACAAGTAACGCAATCATAACGTTACTTGTTAATATTAGTAACTGGTCGCTGAGAATTTTCTGCCCTTTCCATTCATCGAATTTAAACCGAAACGCCCTATTTTACTGGTATTATGAATGATTTATGTATTGTCAGGTTTTATTTTTTTGGGGTTTGGCATTAACCTTGCTGTATTCACATTGAAAAAGGTTAACATCGCATCTGATCTGTATTAAAAGATGCCATTACAAACACCTAACGGAGGATAAAAAAATGACAGACTTAAATTCAATAGTAGCTGCAAATCAGGTTGACGCACGAGGCAGTGCATGCCCAGGCCCCCTTCTTGAAGCCAAAAAAGGGATCGGTAAAGTTCAGGTCGGCCAGACCCTTGAAATTCTTTCCAATGACGGCGGAACAAGAACGGATATTAAGGCATGGGCTGGAAAAGTAGGACATGAATATCTTGGCTTTCTTGAAGCTGATGGATATGACAAGCATTTTATAATTAGAAATAAATAGGCAGGTAATCATGTCGCCCCAGGTAAAAAAACAAGAGAACAAGATTTTAATATTAGCCACAGAAACTTGTGCATACCCCGGAGCAGATTCAGTGGGTCAGTCTCATGCAACTTACCCTGCAAACACCTATATTCTACGGGTAAAGGCTCCGGTGCTTTTTCCAGAATCTTTTTATATCGACTGTTTCAGGAAAGGAATCAGTGGCATCATTGTCATGTCCTGTGGTGAAGAATGCCCCTATGAAGGCGCTTATAAGGCCCTTGCAAAAAGGCTGGATGCTGTTTACAAAAACATGAAGACAATGGAGATTGACCTGAAGCGCCTTCGCCTGACAGCCATCTGTACAGTTTGTAACCGGGCCTTTCTAAAAGAGGTAAACCAGATGGACCAGTTGGTACGCGAACTTGGCCCTCCTCAATTAAACGCATCACTTTAACAACAGATAAATTATTGAAGTTCACTGCCATCTTTTTGGCAGTGAACAAAAAAAACAAATCTTTCAGGAGGATTTAATGGTCCCCACAAATATTAAAAATTTTGACACGCTTGTTGTGGGTGGCGGCATTGCAGGATTACAGGCAGCGTTGGACCTTGGCGATCAAGGGTATACTGTTGCTATTGTGGAAAAAGATGCTTCGATTGGCGGCAAAATGATCCGGCTTTCAAAAGTTTTCCCCACCCTTGATTGTGCAAGCTGTATCACCACCCCTAAAATGTCAGCTGCCTCGCACCATGAAAACATCACCTTGTTTACCTATTGTGACCTGACCTCATTAAACCATGAGGGCCAGGGCATTAAAGCTTTAATCACTCAGAAACCCAGGTATATTGACCCGGTTAAATGTATCGGATGCAGGCAATGCGAGTATATCTGTCCGGTCCATGTATCTGATGCGGAACAAGGCGGTTTCAGCGCCAGAAAAGCGATTTCCATACCCTTTTCAACTGCCATCCCCCAGTTGCCGATTTTGGATGTAGAACACTGCATGCTTTGCGGGCAATGTGAAAAAACATGTCCCACACATGCCATTGATTATTTCCAGAAACCAGAAGAATTTATCATCCAGGCAAAAACGGCTGTTATTACCACAGGATTTGACTTGCTTCCCATAAAAAATAATTTCCAATACGGTAATGGTCATATACCCAATGTTATTGATTCTATGCAGATGGAAAGAATTTTGGCTCCCCATGGGCCCTATAACAGGGTATTAAGGCCTTCAGACGGGATGGAACCCGATTCCATTGCCTATGTTCAATGCGCAGGTTCAAGAGACAAAAGCATGGGGGTTCCCTATTGCTCAAGGGTGTGCTGCATGTACGCCATAAAACAGGCCATGCTGCTGTCTGGCTCCCTTCCCCTGGCGGATATCATTATTTATTATATGGATATCAGGGCATTTGGAAAAGGCTATGAACAATTTTATCAAAATGCAAAAGCCATGGGCATTGAGTTTGTCAAAGCCAAGGTTGCAAAAATTGATGAAGGTGAAAACGAAAGTGCCGTTGTGCGATATGAACGACAGGATGGTTCCGGTATTGCAACAGCAAACCACGACCTGGTTGTTCTTTCCATGGGCATGATTCCGAGCTGGGACCCTGCATCTATCTGCCCTGTTTCCAAAGATTCTGATCAATTCATCACTTCTATAAAACCCAAAATATCCCCTGTGCTCACAAATATGGCCGGTTTGTTCGTGGCTGGAGTTGCAGCAGGACCCAAGGATATTGTGGACACCATTACCGAGTCTGGTTCAGCTGCTATGGAAGCTGCCAAATTCATGTCCAATAGCCATATGGAGAATTAAAGATGAGTGAAAATAATAAAAAAGTCGGCGTCTATATATGCTATTGCGGAGGAAATATCTCTGATCATGTTGATGTTGAAGAAGTCAGGAACAGAGCTGAAAAAATGCCAGGTGTTACCGTAGCCAGAACCAATATGTTCATGTGCTCCGATCCTGGTCAGGAAATGATCATAGAGGATTTAAAAAGTGGTAAAATTGATCGGGTAGTTGTGGCATCCTGTGCACCAAGCCTTCATGAAGCTACCTTTAGAGGCGCAATTGATCGGGCGGGGTCCAATCCCTTTATTTATGACCATGCCAATATCAGGGAACAGGTCAGCTGGGTCCACCATGGAGAGACTGCCACAGACAAGGCCACCCTCCTTATTGCAGCGGCTTCTGCCAAGTCAAAATTACTCAAACCTTTAGAGCCGATTCGTGTTGAAGCCAAAAAGCATACAACGGTTATCGGAGGTGGCATCGCCGGTATTAAAACCGCACTGGATATCGCTCAAAAAGGAATTGAGGTCACACTTATTGAAAAATCATCAATCCTTGGTGGACGTCTCAACACACTTGGCAGACTCGCCCCTTTTGGAGAAAAAGCATCCGATATACTCAAAGAACTCTTGGATCAGGTGGTTAACCATAAATCCATCACGATTCATAAAGATAGTAAAATCGAAAATATAGAAGGATATGTGGGCAACTTTCGCCTGAATGTTACAAAAAAATCAAGTAATCAAAATCAAGATGAAAAAGAAACAAAATTCACTATAGATACCGGTGCCATTGTTATGGCAACAGGATCGGTTTCCTATACACCCTTTCATGGAGAATTCGGTTTTGGTCAGCATGAACAAGTTATTACCCTTCAAGATTTGATTACCCTGTTAAAAGAAAATAAATCATCCGGATCAAGCCTTGAGGTTAACGGAAAACGTATTAAAAACATGGTCATGATTCATTGCGTGGGCAGCCGGCAGATACCGGGTATCCATCAGCCAAAAGAAAATGGACAACTCAATGAGTATTGTTCCAGAACATGTTGTGCAGCATTACTGAATGCAGCAAATCAAATCAGGGAAAAATTCCCTGAAACCGGTATTTATGAAATGTACCGGGATATCAGAACCTATGGCAGAGGACAGGAAGAATTATATGAGCAAGCATCGAAAAACAAAGTTGTTTTCATGCGGTATGAAGCAGATGCCCCTCCTGTTGTGAGTGAAAGCAGTCATTCTGAGTACCCATTAAAGGTCAAAATTACAGACAGCTTGACCTTTAATGAAGAGATGGATGTCCCGGCAGATCTTGTGGTGCTTGCCACTGGAATTGAACCGGATAATGTTTCAGATATTGCCTCAATGATGAAGCTTCCCATTGGAACAGATCAATTTCTTCTCGAAGTTCATCCAAAACTTAGACCAGTTGAATTTCCCATAACCGGAATTTTCCTTGCCGGTACCTGCCAGGCTCCCATGGATACAGGTGAAACCTGCAATGCGGCAGGTGCTGCAGCAGTAAAAGCATCCGCTCTGCTAAGCAAAGGATATATTGAGCTTGAACCGTTTGTAGCAGAAGTCAATATTGATAAATGCCAGGGTCATGGGGCCTGTGTGGAAGCCTGTATTAAAGAAGGTACCTTAAGCCTTGTAGAAATGAATATTGACGGCAAATCCGTTAAAAAAGCCCAGGTAATTGCAGCCATGTGCTTAGGCTGCGGGGCATGTGCTGCCGTCTGCCCGGAAAAAGCCATTGATATTAACGGATGGGCCTTAAAACAATATGAAGATATGGTTGATGCCATTGTTTCAGATGGATTTGGTGTCTGAAGAATTTACAAACCTTCTTTTAATAGGAAGAAAAAAATGACAGAAAACGACAAAGACAAAGAGACCAGAAAAGCGGCGATGAAAGAATTGCGCGCCCAAAGAAAAGATCTGATCGCCAAAGCGTCATTAACAATGAAAACACAGAAAAAATTCATAAAAGCGATCAAAGACTTTTTAAAGGATAAGTCGGCAACCGTCCCTGATATTGCAAAAGGGATTGATATGCCTAAAGACCAAACGCTCTGGTATATTGCCACCATGAAAAAATATGGGCAGATACTTGAAGCCCAAAAAGAGGGTGCCTTTTTTAAGTACTCTCTGAATGAAACTGAAAACAACGAAGAAAAAGCAGAGGTTTAATATGAGTTCTATAAGCTTAGATTTTGCAGAAGAGCTGAAAGAGTATAGTGAGGACAAGGCTCTTGAGTGTTTTAACTGCGGAACATGTGCCGCTATCTGCCCTCTTGTCCATGATAATTTTCCCAGGAGAATGATTCGATATATCCAGGTGGGGGCCAGAGAAAAAATTCTTGAAAATTCCGATGAACTCTGGCGGTGCCTTCACTGCGGCCTGTGTACCCATACCTGCCCGAGAGAGGCAGACCCTGGTGAAATTATTCTGGGTCTGAAACGATTTGTTGTTGCAAACTGGAGGTCATAAACCATGTTTAATCCCAGAGATATAATCGAAGTTCTTGCCGCCAATGTAAAACAGACAAAAAGCCCTTTTGGTATCCCAAAATTTATGGTAAACAAATGGTTCAAGGACCTCACTCTGCCGAAAGAAGGCGAATATCTATTGTTCACAGGGCTGATGTACCAGTTTACTCCGTTTATCGAAAAATCGACTCAATATCTTGAAAAATATGAAGGCACTAAAATGGCGGGTGCTTTAAAATATGCCAGATATGTTCCTGCCTATCTTTCAGGTATTGGCCTTGCCATGATGACATCGGGAAAAGAAAAAAAAGAGGCCGGACAAACCCTGAAAAACATTGCTTTGCTTCTTCAAAAATCAAACGTAAATTTTGGTTATAGACCTGATCTGGATAATTACTCCGGCATTCTACTTTATGATATGGGTGACCAGAAAGGCTTTGTGGCCCATGCAAAAAAAATTGCCCAAAAACTTCAAAAAGCCGGAATAAAAAAAATCATTACGGTTGATCCCCATACGGCATATGCATTAAAAGAACTTTTCCCCAAATATACAGGGATCAGCTTTGACGTAAAACCCTATTTTGAACTCCTTGATCTTGAGCCAAAAGACTGTGGTCTTCAGGTCACACTCCATGATCCGTGTTTTTTTGGCAGATATCTTCAAGTCTCGGATATAGCCAGAAAAGCGCTGACCAATTTGGGAATAAGCGTATCAAACATCCGAAACCAGGGTGAATTTACAAGCTGCTGCGGTGGACCTGCTGAATCCATTTCTCCCAGTCTTTCCAATGAAATCATGGAAAAAAGAGCTAAAGAATTGGAGGAACCGGGGAAACCAATCATAGCCTATTGTCCCATCTGTCTTGGGAATCTTAAAAAATCCGGTGCTGATGTCGAAGACTTAAGCACTTTACTTGTTAGACATATTTAATTATTCAAACAAATTATAAACCATTAAATTAAAGGAAAAGAAAATGGCTGAAAAAGTAGAAAAAATAATTTATTTTTGTACTCATGGCGGAGAAGATTGTGAAAAAGCGGCCATCTGTTTTGCAATGGCAGGCGCTGCCGTCGCACTTGATATAGACACAACCGTTGCCCTTCAGGGTAAAGGAGTATACCTTGCGCTAAAAGGCTATACAGACCATGTGCCTGAAGTAGGAGGCTTTGCTCCTATATCAAAACTGATCAGTGATTTTTTGGAATTTGAGGGAAAACTCCTTGTATGCAAACCCTGTATTGAAGAAAGAAATATGGAATTATCAGATTTTATAGCAGGTGTCGAACTTGCCACAGGAACATCACTGAATATGGCTATAATTGAATCTGATAAACAATTAACCTTCTAATATAAACTTTCAATTTTAAATTCATGAAAGGGTGAAAAAAATGAGCAATTCATCAATCAACAAACCACCCCATAGGATAACAGACCTTATCAACCTTATTAAAAATGGTGAGGATATCACATGTGATACCATGTTTGAGATCGTTCCGGTTGATTTTGCCCATGGCAACATAGAATTCCAGGCTTATGTTTTTCTTTGCAAATATTTTGGGACTATCGGCTCTAAAGAATATATTTTTAGAAAATGCTATGCCAGGGGATGTCCTAATAATCTCTGCCCCCACGTATCCCAGGCTGTAATGATTGCCAACCGGTATCTGAAAAGAGATTATAAAAAATTGCTGGATGCGGGAATTGCAGTCAAAGAAAATTTTTTCAGCCTTGAGGATATGCTTGTCAAATATGACGGGATTGATCTGGAAAAAGATGAGGCCACAGGCGGTATTCTTACCATCCATGATTATATCAACATTGCAAAAGAAGGCAATAATGTTGCGGTACAAATTGACCTTGAGATTATTCCGGATGTTGAACATTTTGCAAATCAGAGAAATGAACAAACCTTTCTCATGGCTGATTTTAATATCATCACCCTGGGAAAAAAGAACCAGTTCCAAAGGTGTCTTGCCTGTTTTCAAACCAATAATGAGACTGAAGAAAAACCTATTGCCATCCAGACTGCCAATGAGCGTTTAAAAATATTATTTAACGAATTTGATGATTCAAAAATTCAATATAAAAGTAGTTTTTTTAATTTAGGATAAATAACGTGCACGCAACCATTCAAAAACCAATAAAAGAAATAATCAAATATATTCAACCCGGTGAAAAAGTCTTTGTTGTCGGATGTAACAATTGCGCCTGGAAATGCTATTCCGGGGGAGAAGCTGAAACCAAAATGATGGCAAAAAGATTGACTGACAGGGGCGTTGAAGTTGTCGGGTATACCGTACCAGGGCCCCAGGGCATGTCATTGTGTAAGCTTTCCCATACCCGCAAAGTACTCATGGAAGATCACCCAGAAGAAGTGAAAAAGGCAGATTCTTTTCTTGTTCTTGCCTGCGGCCAAGGTGTTCACACGGTGATTGATGCAACAGACGGCGGCATGGTTCATCCCGGTTGCGATACAGTTTTCGGTGGAGAAACTGTTTCAGATACACATATTGAAGAATATTGTTCCCTGTGTGGAGATTGTATCATTGAATTCACAGGAGGGTTGTGTCCCATGACCCTTTGTGCCAAACAATTGTTGAATGGCCCCTGTGGCGGTGCTGAAAACGGTCATTGTGAAGTAGATCCAGACCGTCCATGCGGTTGGATACTGATTTATGAACGTCTTAAAAAACTGGGACGTCTTGACCTTCTTGATGCCTATCAACCGGCAAAGAAAAATTCAAAATGGAGTCGCCCGCGAACCCTTGAGGTCAGTCCGACGGAAGCCACATTCTGTTCCATCGGCGGTAAGGTCACTGTCAGCAATCAGGATTAACCGGTAATATCAAAATTTAAACCCAAACAAACCAGTTGATTTTAATCAACAACATTGCACAACTATATAATTTTTAAGGAATTCAACAATGAAACTGACAACCTTATTTGATAAGGGTGAATTTGTAATTACCGGCGAAGTAGGACCCATTAAAGGCGCTATTCACAGAGATAAAAGTATAGAACCATCCTGTGCTATTGAAGCGCTTCAACTTAACCAGCATGTCCATGCCGTAAATGTAACGGATAACCAGTCTGCCGTCATGAGACTTGGGTCTCTTGCTGCAAGTGTGCGGTTGAAAGCAAATGGAGTGGAACCTGTGTATCAGCTTACCTGTAGGGATAGAAACCGACTGGCATTGCAGTCTGACCTGCTCACTGCCTATTCTCTGGGCATTGATAATGTTCTATTGTTAACCGGAGACCATATCCAGCTGGGTGATCACAAGGAAGCAAAACCCGTGTTTGACCTTGACTCAGTTCAATTGATAGATATGGCAAAAGGTCTTAAAAGAGGCTATGATATTTCAGGAAGTCGGATTGAAAATTACCTTGATATGGCCTTTGGCGCAGTTGTTAATCCCAATTCAGACCCAATTGAGCTGCAATTGATGAAAATGAAAAAGAAAATTGATGCCGGTGCACAATTTTTTCAAACCCAGGCAGTTTATGATTTTAAAATTTTTGAAAATTTTATTAAAAAAGCTGAAAAATTCAATTGCCCCATACAGGTTGGGTTTGTTATACTTAAAACCCCTCAAATGGGAAGATTTATGAATAAAAATGTATCTGGAATTCATGTCCCGGATGAATGGATCGATGAAATCGGATCGGTTGCCAGGGAAGATCAAAAGAAAAAAGCGGCCGAAATGACCGGCCAGTTTATTAAAAAAGTCAAACACATGGTACAGGGTGTTCATATCATGCCCCTTGGCTGGACTGATGTTGTCCCTGATATCCTTGAACAAGCTGGTATCAAACACAAGTAAAAAATTATTATTTATGAAAAAGGATAGGCCCATGCCCATTTTTGAGTATCAATGCAATCAATGTAAAAAAGAATTTGAAAAACTGGTTTTTACCGGTGAAGACAAAAATATTTCCTGTCCTGAATGTAAAAGTAAGGATGTGGGTAAAAAAATGAGTGTGTCAAGCTTTATGGGAAGCAATAGTTTGGGCAAATGTGCCACAAGCTCTTCTAAAGGCTTTTCATGAGCTGGATAATTGTTTTCTTCAGTTAGAAGGACAAATTTTAAAAACATCAAAGGGCTGGAGAATAGTAATTTCTCAGGACTATCCTGCCAGGTTGCAATCATGCGATTATTCATTCAATAAAGGTTTTAAATTTGCGACCTTGTCTGTCTGTACATCCGTATAATTCTTCTGAAATGATTGTCTCCCTAGAACAGAAAATGAATCGTAAATACTATTAATTGCTTGTTTTTCATGGTGAATGATGTTATTTCTGCCGTGAAAAATAAGAGCAGTCCTGCCTTGGTATGACTTTTGCTCTTTAACGACATGTTTTAACGATAACGACTGGCTATGACTGGATGGCAAATCCAAGGTTTATAGATAATAAAAAGGATTAATAATAATGACTCTTCAAACTAAATTTTCCAAAGGGGAATTTGTTATACTTGCAGAAATGAACACCCCTAAGGGCGTGGATATATCAGACCTTGTGACAAATGCAAGGCATCTTAAATCACGAATAGATTCAGTTGTGATTCCAGACATGGATAATGGCGTCATGCACATGAGTGCCCTGGCAGGTGGTTCAATCATCAGACAGCAGGGACTGGAACCGATGATTCACATTTATGGTAGGGACCGCAACCGAATGGCCATACAGGGGGATATGCTGGCTGCCCATGTTCTTGGAATTCACAATCTTCTGGTTGTCCAGGGTGATGATATAGCTCATGGTGATCATCAAAATGCAAAACCAGTTGATGATCTTAATGAGCTGGACTTACTGGCCATGGTTCAGTCTCTTTTAAAAGGAACAGATCTTGCCGGCTTTGAATTACAGGGAAAACCGGAATTTTTCACAGGGTGTCAGGTTCAACCCATCCGGGATGACAGTCATCTTGAAGAAGAATTTATAAGTGCCAAAGCAAAAGTAGATGCAGGTGCACAATATATAATGGTTCCACCTGTTTTTGATATTGCCTACTACACTCAAATCTTAAATAAATTCAAATCCTTGAATGTGCCGGTGATTGCCACGATTTTTATGTTGAAAAGTGTGGGTATGGCCCGTTACATTTCCATTAATGACCCTGGCTCAAGACTGACTGAGTCATTGATCAGCCGGATCCGAAAAGCAAAAGACCGGGAATCGGAATGTATCCATATAGCCGGAGAAATGATCAAAGCACTTAAAGGTGAAGCTCAGGGGATAAAGATTTCTGCTTCAGGTTGGGAAGACCGTCTACCGGCAATCCTTGACTGTGAAGGGCTTTAACATAAACTCATCCATTTTTTTTCTGTGTAACAAAATTTTATGGATATCCACAAATAAAAACAGCTTACAAATGCAAAATCTTAAAAATATTCAAGATGACGAGTTAAATGGCAAAAACGTACTTGTTATCGGTGGTGGCGTAGGAGGAATACGTGCGGCTCTGGATTTGGCTGAATCCCGTCGAAATGTCATACTCATAGATAAATCATATTCCATTGGCGGGTTGATGACCCAGCTGGATAGAACTTTTCCAACCAATAATTGTGATTTGTGTACGATTTCTCCCCATTTATCCGAAAATACAAGACAAATATATCTGGATCTGCAACCCATGACCCAGCTTGAGCAATTATCAGGTGAGGCCGGCAATTTTATGGCCACACTGGTTACTGAACCAAGATATATTGACATGGACAAATGTACTGCATGCGGAGAGTGTTACAAATATTTCCCGGAAGCGGTCAGATTTACCCCGGGACTTGATCCCCGGGCACCGACCTGTATGCGGTATCCCCAGGCAACACCCTATGCTTTTTCCATTGATATGGGGAAAATAACCGATATAAAGGCACTGCAAAAAGTCTGCCGGGCAGATGCGATTTTACCCGATGACACACAAAAGAGAACAATGATTGAAGCAGCATCAATTATATTAAGTGTTGGCGCAGAACTGTTTGACCCTTCAGTATTGGATAATTTTGGCAGTGGACAATTTGATAATGTGGTCACGGGTTTGGACTATGAACGGATCATGTCAGCCTCAGGCCCTTTTCAGGGCGATCTTGTAAGGGTATCTGATAAAAAACGACCCAAAAAGGTGGCATGGATTCAATGTGTCGGATCAAGGGGAATTAATAAGGCAGATGTACCCTATTGCTCCGGGGTTTGCTGCATGTACGCTTTAAAAGAAGCCATGGTTACAAAAGAACGCTTTGCCGAAAGCATTGAAACCACAATTTTTTATATGGATATGCGGACCTATGGCAAGGATTATGAACTCTACCTTAACCGGGCGAAAAACGACTATGGCATCAGAATGATTCGAAGCCGCCCCCATTCCATTGTTGAAGACAGCAAAACCAAAGATCTTTCCATTACCTATGCTCTGGAGGAAGAGGCTCTTCAGAAAACCGAAGAATTTGATATGGTAGTTCTTTCAACGGGATTCAGAGTTCCTGAAGCAACCATTGACCTTGCAGGAAAACTGGGTATTGAATTAAACGTGCATAATTTTGCAAAAACAGATCATTTTAACCCCGTGGTAACGTCAAGGCCAGGTGTATATGTCTGTGGCGTGATTGAAAGTCCAAAAGATATCCCTGAAACAATGGTTCAGGCAAGTGCGGCAGCAAGTATGGCAGCTGCAGATCTTCCCATTGTGATAGATTTATCTGAGACTGAAGATGAATTTATACCGGAAAAAAATATTTCCGACCAAGAGCCAAGAATAGGTTTTTTTGTCTGTGACTGCGGGTTTGAAATCGGCGGTGTGATCGACGTTGACAAGGTGGTGAAATTTGCCGGAACTTACGCAGATGTTATTGTGTCCCAGGCAGTTGGATATGGCTGCAGTAGTGATTCCATGGCAGTGATTGAAGCATCAATTAAAACAAACAATTTGAATCGGGTGGTGATTGGCGGCTGTTCCCCCAGAACCCATGAGACTAAATTTCAAGATCTGTTGCGCCGTGCAGGATTAAATAAATACCTGGTGGAAATCGTCAATTTAAGAGACCAGGATACCTGGGCACATATGAGACAGCCCAAAGAAGCATTGGACAAAGCATTTAAGCTTATTCAAATCGGTATCAGCGGCGTCCGTAAAAGCAGACCATTGAAGGATCAGACATTGCCCATGAATCAGAATGCATTGGTTGTGGGTGGCGGAGTCACTGGAATGACTTCTGCCCTCCAATTGGCTGACCAGGGCATTAAAGTCTATCTTGTGGAAAGAGGTCCTGTTCTGGGTGGGTTGGCAAAATCTATCCGAAAAACAATAGAAGGGGAAGATGTGGGACCTTTCATGAATCAATTAATTGATGCTGTGTCAGCCCATGATAATATTCAAGTATTGACAAAATCCATCATCGTTGATCATTCCGGGGTGCCAGGACTGTTTAAAACTGGTATTCAAACCGGTATTAGAATGAACTACATGCAGCTGAATCACGGGGTAACGATTCTTGCCACGGGTGCTTTACCAAACCGCCCCGATGTCTATGGCCTTGGAACCCATGATAATATAATAACCCAGCTTGAACTGGATGCAGTGATTGAAGATGACCTTGAAAAAATAAAAGCCATGAACCATGTGGTGATGATCCAGTGTGCAGGCTCAAGGGAGCCTGACAATCCCAATTGTTCTAGAATCTGCTGCCAGGCAGCCATAAAGAATGCGCTACGCATTAAAGCAATTAACCCTGATGTACAGATTTTTATTTTATACAGGGATATTCGTACCTATGGCTTCCTGGAAGATTATTACAGGGAAGCCAGAAACCTGGATGTGAAATTTATTCGATTTTCCATAGATAATAAACCTGAGGTCTGGGTTGAAAATGACCAGGTATCTGTTTTAGTGGATGATATTATCCTTGGTAGAAAAATTCAAATTGAAGCAGATTGCCTTGCTTTGAGTACTGGCATGATTGCTGATGACGAAACCACGGAAGACCTGTCCATGATGTTTCATCTGCCTAGAACTGTGGATAATTATTTTCTTGAGGATCATGTGAAACTTCGACCCGTTGACATGTCTGTCAGAGGTTTTTTTATAGCCGGTACAACGCATTCGCCTAAAACAATTCAAGAAAGCATTACCCAGGCCCTTGCAGCAGCCGGACGGGCACAGACCATGCTTGCCAAAAAAGAAATTAATCTGGGTGCCACCGTTGCCAAGGTAGACGGATCTATATGTGCTGCCTGCCTGATCTGTGTTCGAGCCTGTCCTTTCAGTATCCCCTTTATCAACGAGGATGGTTACTCACAGATTGACCCGGCCAAATGCCAGGGTTGCGGTGTCTGTGCTGCTGATTGCCCTGCAAAGGCGATTCAATTGCTTGCTTATGAAGATGATCAGATTCTGGCCAAATTAGACGGCTTGTTTGGAGGATTGAATTAATGGAAAATTTTGAACCGGAAATTGTTGCATTTTGTTGTAATTATTGTGCCTATACTGCTGCTGATATGGCCGGCAGCAAAAGGATATCCTATCCTTCAAACGTAAAGATCATCCGGGTGCCATGCACAGGAAAAGTGGATGCCATCCATATAATGAAAGCCTTTGAAAAAGGTGCAGATGGGGTTTATGTGGCTGGATGCCTGGAAGGAGACTGCCATTTTAAAAATGGAAATACCCGGGCCAAATACCGGGTTGCCCATGTACAAAAGATTCTTGAGGATCTTGGATGGAACAAAGAACGTGTGGAAATGATCAATATGTCAGCAGGAATGGGTGAGCGCTTTGCCCATACTGCAAGTGAATTTACTAAAAAAATTAAACAATTGGGACCCAATCCCATTAAAATAATCAATATAGATAAGAATCAGAAGGCTATTAGCTGATGATAAAATCTTCGGAGAAAAAAAAATGATAACAGCAGAGCAAAAACCTTTAAAGGAAATTATAGAATATATTTCCCCCTATGACCGAATTCTTCTGGTGGGCTGTAATGAATGTGTAACCGTTTGTGCAGCCGGTGGAAGAAAAGAGGTCGGACTTTTGGCATCAGCACTTCACTTGCATTGTTTAAAGCAAGGCAGGACGGTTGACATTAAGGAGATAACACTTGAAAGACAATGCGACCCTGAATATGTAGAAGAACTCGTGTCCAGTATTGATGGAGCTGATGCCATACTTTCCATGGCCTGCGGATGCGGTGTACAGACCATTGCGGGTCGGTATAAGGAAAAACCAGTGTTTCCTGCCGTAAATACAAAATTTATGGGTGCATCTGTTTCCCAGGGAATCTGGGCGGAAAGGTGCCAGGGCTGCGGTGACTGCCTGTTGGGTATCACGGGTGGCATCTGCCCTGTGGCAAGATGTTCAAAACATCTGCTCAACGGTCCCTGTGGCGGGACATCCAATGGAATGTGTGAAATCGCACCAGATGTTGATTGTGCCTGGTGTTTGATCTGGGAAAGATTAAAGGCCCTTGGAATGGAAAAACAATATGAAAATATTATGGAAGCAAAAGACTTTCGACCTGCCGGTGGCGGCGGACCAAGAAAAATAGTTAGAGAGGATTTGTCATTATGAAAACTGAAAGCAGACTGGAAAAAGTATTGGCATCCGGAGCCCTTGCCGTGACCTCTGAAGTTGGTCCTCCCCGTGGTGCAATTCCTGAAAAAGTAAGGCAAAAGGCCAGTCTTATAAAAGATCATGTTGATGCTATCAATGTAACAGACAATCAGACCGCCATGGTGAGACTGTCAAGTTGGGCAGCCGGTGTGATTATCAAACAAATGGGATTGGATCCTATTTTGCAAATGGTCACAAGAGACAGAAATCGCCTGGCCATGCAAAGCGATATTATTGGTGCCTATTCCCTGGGTATTAATACCATGATGTGCCTGTCAGGCGATCATGTGAAATTCGGTGATCATCCCATGGCAAAAGGGGTATTTGATCTGGATTCCATTCAATTGGTTCAGACAGTCAGAAAAATGCGGGATGAAGGCAAATTCCAGGGTGGTGCAGATATTAATACCCCACCGAAAATGTTTATCGGAGCTGCAGCCAATCCCTTTGCCGATCCTTTTGAACTCAGGGTGATACGTCTTGCCAAAAAAATAAAAGCAGGTGCAGATTTTATCCAGACACAGTGCATTTTCAATCTGGATAAGTTTGAAAAATATATGGAAATGATGTGTGACAGAGGGCTTGATGAACAAGTGCATCTTTTAGCAGGGATCACCCCAATGAAATCAGCCGGTATGGCAAGGTATATGAAAAACAAAGTACCGGGCATGGATGTCCCTGATGAAGTTATCAAACGCATGGCAGGAGTCCCAAAAGAAGAACAACCCGAAGAAGGTATAAAAATAGCCATAGAATCCATTGAAAGGTTAAAACAAGTTAAGGGTGTACACGGATTTCATATCATGGCTATTGAATGGGAAGAAAAGGTTCCCCAAATTGTAGAAAAAGCAGGATTGTTTCCAAGACCTGTGGTATAGGTATAAAAACAAGCCTTTAAGACAATAAAAAGGAGTAATAACAATGAGTGAAAAACAATTAATTTTAGTCGTGGATGATGATCCCGATCTGGTGGAAGCGGTTTCCATGAAATTGGAATCTTTGGATTATAGAGTTGCCAGGGCCTATGACGGTGAAGAAGCCATGGAAAAAATAAAAGAAGAGAAACCTGCTCTGATTATCCTTGATGTAATGATGCCAAGAAAAAATGGTTGGGAAGTATGTAATGATATTAAAAAGAGTGATGACCTGAAAGATATTATTATTGTACTCTTGACTGCTGTGGCAGATTCGGTAAAAACAACCAGTTATACCCATCATGATGGCAAAACCAACCTGGCCGATGATTATGTTCCAAAGCCCATTGATCTTGATAAATTAATGGAAATTGTTGGAGATCATTGCCAATAGTATTTTTTGCCAATACTCTTGTTGAATTGGAACATAAACATTGCGGGAGAAGATTTTTTATCTTTCCCGCAATGTTTATGATGCCATAGGAGATAATTTGTAGGGCTTTGGGATGATGGACCAAATAAAAATAAATGGAATTCGTCTGAATAAAAACTATATTCAGGTGACCCAGAAAGATATTGACAGACAGGACCAGGCCCCTCTTTATCAGATCCTGGAATCCAACAAGATTAATATGGTGTTTATGAGCTTGAACACCATGGGTGAAAGATCCTTTGTTTCAGGAACCATTGCTTCAAAACATTTCGGGCAGATGCCCCATCAGAATGGATACGGGGAGTATCACCGGAATGTCAGTACCATATCCATCTATCCTCACAATTACAAATTGCGGCTATTGGGTTATCTTTTGTCGCTTCTGGGAAGCCATAAATTGCTATTCCGACACATGGCATCTTCAAACGCCATGCTGACTTTTGTTGTGGATCAAGAAAATTGTGATGGTTTCCTGGATGTGCTTTCAGCCAGTTTTGATCTGCCCGAATCCCATGTACCCTTTGAGCAGTATGAAAATGACGAACTAACACAATTTTTTAAAAAAAAATATCCTGAAACCCGTGCAACCTATGTTGAAGAAAAAATAAAAACCTATGGAATTACATTGGTCCCAGATCTGAGCCTTGGCTCTTATCTCTTTTCTTTTGACCAGCTGGCCAAAATCAGACAAGAGATCCCATCCATGGAAGATAAAGAAAATAAGTTTTTCTATACCACGGCTTATATGAGCTCTCCAGAGAAAATTTGTTTTTTTTTATTGACAGGAAAATCACTGGGAATTGCGGCTCATAAAACTTGTACAGCAGAATTGCTCAGTTTTCACGGACCACATTTTGGTGACAGACACAGTATTATCAGCAGGGCATTGAATTGTCTTTCCCAAAAATCCATCCCTGTATTACAAGTAGACTGCACTGGAGCAAGCATTGGGATTATCCTGCCTGAAGGCATGGGGGGAGAGGCAAAACAGGTGTTGATGGATGTGTTTGAAATTCCATAACTCTATCAATGATGCGTGGTAGCATAAAAGCAGAAATTGTTTTGCAAGAGCAAAGAATAAGTTGAGGATAAAATAGTGTGAAAAAGGATTTGGACATATCAGCAGATGAAATGTTTTGGCGTACCAGGATATTTGATTCCCTGTCATATCCCAGCGTTATTATTTCTCCTGATAAAACCCTGGTGGGTGCCAATAAGAAATTTTATGAAGCCTTTAATCTCTCCTTTAAGGAAATTTTTGGGAAAAAATGTTTTGATTTGTTTTTATATAAAAATACGCCTTGTAATTCAGATCAATGTACCATTTCCAAAGTTATAAAAGATAAAACAAGTCACAGATTTACCTTAAAACATCATTACCGATGGGAAGAAAGGGTATTTTCCCCAATCCTTGATGATAACGGAGAGGTGGCTTATATCATTGGCAGTATGCGGGATATTACCCGGACAAAATCCCTTGAAGGCCAGTTGCAAGGGGTGCAGGAATTTATCAGCCGGGTTATCCATTCCTCTGCAAGTGCAATTGTTGCCGCCGACCGCCAGGGCAATATCAACTTAATGAACTCAGTGGCAAAAGAGTTGTTTGGCGATTATAATGGCGGGGAAGGCAAAATCAAACATACAGAACAATTGTATCCGCCGGGTAAGGCCAAAGAAATCATGGGAATGCTTCGGGATGAAAACATTGGAGGCAAGGGGAAAATTTTGATTCCACGGACCACCATTGTCAATGCCCATGGAGAAAATATTGAAGTTGAGATGTCCGCTGCCATCATCTATGATGAAAAAGGTAATGAATTAGCCACAATGGCCATTTATAATGATTTGAAAGATAAGATCAAGGTTGAAAAAGAGTTGAAAATGACCCAGAAACAGCTTGCACAATCTGAAAAAATGGCATCGCTTGGTCAACTGGCCGCCGGGGTTGCCCATGAAATCAATAATCCGCTGACCGGTGTACTGTTTTATGCAAGTCTTCTTTTAGAGCGGAGTGATATTGACGAGAGTATGAAGGAAGATCTTGAGTATATTCTTGAAGATGCCAACCGGTGTAAGGAAATTGTTAAAAGCCTATTAGTATACAGTCGAAGAGCAGGAACCAAAAAAAATATTGTTCAACTCAATGATATAGTTCAACAGAGCCTGGCCTTGATCCGGGATCAAAAAAAGTTCAGGAATATAAAAATTAAAAAAGAACTTTCCGATGAAATGATGCTCATTAATGCAGATACAAGTAAACTCAACCAGGTTTTGATTAACCTGGTGATCAATGCTGCAGATGCCATGGATGGAGTGGGCACAATCACTTTGACAACTTATAAGGAGAAATCCATTGGAAAAATTTTTCTGGAAATTAAAGACATGGGAAAAGGCATACCCCATGAAAATCTATCAAAAATTTTTGACCCGTTTTTTACAACAAAGGAAGTGGGGAAAAGTACAGGGCTTGGCCTGAGTATTTTTACCCCCTAACACTTCAACGAACGATGTTACCAGCCCCCCCTGT
>JAQICW010000365.1 GCA_027858355.1 Desulfobacula sp. | reverse complement strand
AAAATCAGTATGAGAAAATTTTGATCCAGTGAAATCATAATATTTTACCTTGATTTGCTAAACTTCAATTTCTACCATTTTTTTAATTGTAATCATGCCCAGGACCATCATTATTCCACCTATACCAAGCATAATCCGGCCAATCTCATCCTCAAAAAGAGGCTTCATAAAATCAGGGTTGGAAATCTGCAGCCAGCCTCCAATAGCAAAGGGTATAAAAGCAAGGATAACGCCTGAAAGTCTGCCTTCAGCACTCAGTATTCTTACCTTGCCTTCGAATTTAAATCTTTCCCTGACAATATGGGCAAGGCTCTCGATCAATTCAGCAAGGTTGCCGCCTGTCTGCCTTTGAATAATTACCGCAACAACAAAATATTTAATCTCCTGGCAGTCAATCCTTTCGGAAAGGTGGGACAATGCTGCAGGCACGCTGACTCCAAAATTAATTTGATCTATTGTTTCCTCAAACTCTGTTCCCAGAGGATCCTTAAACTCATCTGCAGCAAGTTTCATGCTGCTGGTAAAAGAATGGCCCGCTCTCAAAGCCCTTGCTATTAAATCAAGGGCCTCATGCAATTGGGCCTGAAACTTTTCAACTCTTTTCTTTTTTTTATTGACCAGATAGAGAAAAGGAGAAATAAATAACGCAATAGCAATTATGGTGGCATATAAATTAGTGTGTAAAAAAAATGACCCTCCCAGGAAGCCCAGGGCACCCAACAATGCAGCAAGAAGGACGTAAAAACCGATGGACTGACTGACATTGGCCTTCATCACAAGGTCATCAAGGGAGCGGACGAAAGAGATGGAAGACAATAGCCGGTTTAAAAACGGGATATCGCTTAAATCTCTTTTTTTTAAAATACTCCCGAAATCATCTTCAACAAAAGTATATTTTTTTATCCGCTTTTTTATCCCTGCCTTTTTGATACTCATTGAATGTCTATAGGCATATAAGCACAATTCAATAATAATTAATGCCAGGATAAAAATAATCAGACTTATGATAACAAAATCCATTTTTTAGTCCTTCTTAAATTACACTTCCACACGAAAAGAGGGATCAAAGGTGTTATTTTTACTATCCAGCCCTGCTATCTTGAATTTATCTAAAAATTTAGGGCGGATTCCATTGAACCCGAAACTGCCTTTGACATTACCTTTATTGTCGATTCTGCTCTGTTTGAATGAAAATATTTCCTGCATGGTAATCATATTTCCTTCCATACCTGTTATTTCCTGCAGGCTGATCAGTTTTCGGTTGCCGTCAACCATCCTTGAAACCTGGATAACTATATCTATGGCAGAACTGATAAATCGCCTGACAAACTCACTGGGAATATCGAAATTTGCCATTGCAACCATGGTCTCCAGCCTCATAAGAGCATCCCGTGGGGTATTTGCATGAATGGTGGTCAAAGAACCGTCATGGCCGGTATTCATGGCCTGGAGCATATCAAAAGATTCAGATCCCCTTACTTCACCGACAATGATTCTATCGGGCCGCATTCGAAGACTGTTTTTAACAAGGTCCCTCTGGAGAATCTCTCCTTTTCCCTCAATATTAGCCGGCCTTGTCTCCATTCTGACAATATGCTCTTGTTTTAATTGAAGTTCTGCTGCATCCTCAATGGTAACAATTCTTTCATTTTCAGGTATGAACCGGGATAAAACATTCAGTAAAGTTGTTTTTCCGCTGCCTGTTCCCCCGGATATAAGGATATTCAATCTGGATTTAACAATGCCCTGTAAAATATTCTCGAATTCCGGCACAAGGGTTTTGTTTTTGATCAAATCCGATAACTCAAGGGGATCAACTGCAAATCTTCTTATGGAAACCATGGGACCGTCAAGGGCAAGGGGAGGAATGACAATATTAACCCTTGATCCATCCTCCAGTCTTGCATCAACCATTGGATTTGATTCATCAATGCGGCGGCCGACTGTGGAAACTATTTTGTCGATAATTTTCATTAAATGATCATTATCCCTGAACCGCGCATCAGTAGTTTCTAATTTTCCAAATCTTTCAACATAGATTTGCTTGTAGGAATTTATAAGGATGTCTGATACTGAAGAATCTTTCAATAACGGTTCAATGGGACCAAGCCCGATAACTTCATCAATGATTTCCGTTATAATTTTTTCCCTCTCGGAAAAATTCAACGGCATTTCATCGGAGCCATCTCTTAAAATTTTTTCAGTAACCAGTTTAATCTGTTTGACAAGAGATTCCTTATCCATTGTGTCAATAATGGACAGATCTACTATATCAAGAAGCCGCTCATGGATCCTTGCTTTGAATTCAAAGTATTCGTCGGGTATGAATTTTTGAAACCCGGGCTTATCAATTGCAGCTTTTATACTCAATTATAACTCCTTATTGTCCAGATTATTTTGTCCAGATTAATTTATCCAGATTATTTTGTCCAGATTAAGTTGTCCAGATTAATATTGCTTCCAGTCAAAAAAACCAGCTTGAATTTTTCTTTTGACCCTTGCCAGGCAAAAATTGTGTGACATACTCCTGGAAACTTTTAACAATTTTTGATTTATCAGCAATTCCAGACAAAGGTTTTCCTGAATTTATCGCTGACATTGTTGTTGAATAGTCATTGGGAATAACCCAGGCCATTTTCTGACCGATTCCCTCTTCAGCACTGTCAAGGGTTACCATGCCCTTTTTAATAAACCGGTTCAAAACAACATTGATATTTTCCTTTTCCACATAACCATATTCAACAATGGATTTTATCATCCTGTTGGTGTTGGAAAGGCAGGGAAGGCTTTGGATGGTTACTATGTGAACAATTTCAGACAGGTTTAGAATCTTCAATGCCGAGTCGTTCATGGACTGGCCAAGATCTATGATTATATATTCATACTTATTTTTCATCAAATTCAGCAGCGCTTCAATGATTGCGGGAGTAGGCGCAAGGTATTCCCCAAAAGACCGTGGAGATGTCAGGATATTGATTCCTGATTCATGTTTTGTAAGAATATCTTCCAGAAAAAAATCATCAAGCCGCTCGATATTTTTTGTAATATCTCCCCAATGATGTTTTGGAGTAATATCAAGGAACATGGGCACTTCCCCAAAAATAATATTCATATCCAGCAATGCCACGGATGGTTTTTTCTGTTTTTCTGCAAGGCTTGCGGCAAGATTGACGGCTATGGTAGTGGTTCCGACACCCCCCTTGCTGCCCAGGACACTTAATATCTGACCCTGATGCTCTGATTTGGTTTTTTGTAATTTTTGATAACGGTCAATAAAACGGTCAAATGCATCAAGGATGGAATCTTTTTCCAGGGGAACTGGGAAAAATTCTTTAATGCCGAGCCGTAAAATCTGAATCAGCATTTCAGGCTCAGATTTTTCAGAAACGATAAATATTTCCCTGGAAACTTTTTTTTGCAAAAGCGCTCGAATATATATAAGGTCTTTTCCATAATCCTGGCTAATTTCATATATGAGCAGATCAGGTATCAGGCTGGTATCGGATACTAGTTTAAATGTATCAGCTGTTTTTACAAGTTTGGTAAATATCCCCTTTAATTCAGGGCTTTTAATGGCTAATTTAATTTGGGCTTTTTTCATTAAAACGCATTCTCTTTACACGAGTCTTTTAATCGGTTTGTTATAGGGAGTAGCCATGGAACACTAGATTATCTTATTTTTCACTCTTATTTTTCATCAACAGATATGTTAAAAACATTGGTTGTAGACTGTTCTTTTTTAAAGCCTTTCTGATATTTGTCAATGGTAATATCAGCAGCATTGCCGTCAAGCCCTTCAACAGGATCATTATTACTCTCAGTATCAGCATTTAAAATCTGATTGAAACGGGCTGTTTCATATGATCTTCCCCTGTTTAATTCCATCCTGGCCTGCCTGTCATGGATTGTGGTACAGCCATATATTGCCGGGATAATCAAAACAATGGCCCATATCATTACATTTCTTTTCAAAACCTGTTCCTCCTTGGCTTTTACATTATATTCAGTCTGTTTCAAAGGAATGTCCAAATTGCCCGTCAATTTCACTTTGATTCATTTCTTGAGCCTCTTTTTTACTAGAAAGTTTTTTTAAATTAAAATAGATTTCTGAATCGTCGGGCTCCTCATAATAGTCTGTGGGCAGAGGCTGGTTGTTTTTATCCAGAGGTTTGACAAATCTTGGGGTGACGATTATCAAAAGTTCTGTTTCATTTTTCTGGAAAGATGTGCTCTTGAAAAGCGTACCAAGGATGGGGATATCCCCTAGAAATGGAAATTTTTTTACATTTTCCCTGATATTTTCCGATAAAAGGCCTGCAATGGCAAAACTCTGCCCATCTGCAAGTTCAATGGTTGTGGCTGCCCTTCTCGTTGTTAACCCCGGCACAACATAACCTGAATATTGTATTGCTGTTGAAAAATCCAGTTCAGACACCCTGGAGCTGACCTTAATACTGATCCTGTCCTCACTGAGCACAGTGGGAGTAAAGGAAAGCCCGACACCATAATCCTTGTAAACAATTGAAATCCCATCCTGACTCGGGACTGGTATGGGAAACTCACCGCCGGCAAGGAAGCTTGCTGTTTGACCGCTTAATGAAATCAGGTTCGGTTCTGCAAGTACCTTAGCAAAACCATCCTCCTGCAGTGCATTGATAAAAGCACTCCAGGAACTGCTTCCCGAGCCAAAGCGGAAAAGTGTATTAATAGCAGGAGATAGGGTGGCGCCTGAGATACCGGCAGGAGTAATAAGATTCGGCGTTATTAAACCGCTCACATTAAACAAGGCGAATTCACCGGCATTTTCCCACAAAGAATCAAGCCCCATATCTTTTCCCACAGCCCGGGACATCTCAGCCATTTTTACCTCAAGCATTACCTGGTGAGTACCCCCGACCTGAACCAGGTTGTTTACCTTATCCTCAGGTGCAAATGATTCAGCAAGTACAAGGGCCTGGTTCAAATTGGAAGAATTCGATATTTTACCCATAAGGGTAATTGAGTCCTTGGTGGCGGCGATCATTAAATCCTTTTCATCGGGCAGTAACTGGTTCATCTTCTGTTTCAGGACTGACACATCATAGCTTACTTCAATATCATAAATGGCTACAAGTTCATCCTCCTGCCAGATAATCATATTGGTTATCCCTGATTTTTTACCCTGAATATATATCTCATCTGGCGGAAGGACCTGGAAATCTGCAATACCGGGTTCCCCCACGGATACCCGAAGTTTGCCTTTAACCGGAACACCCAGTTTCATCACCATGGATTTACCGGCAATAAGCTCTAACCTGTATGGCTCCATGGTTTTGGGGACAAGAATGTCCTGGGCATAAGAATAAACACCAGAATAAAGAAATAAAAGAAACACAAAAAATACCAGCTTATAAATTTTTTTAATTGAACACATTTATAATACTCTCCTGACTGAAATTAGGATTTCAAATTGTTATTTCTTTTTTGGTAAGGGTAAGTCCTTTAATTATCTCCACAGTCGCTTTATTACTCTTTTTTACCGGCCTTGTATACCTTGTTTTTTTAATGGGTTTGGATTTTACAGCAATAGGCGGGGTTGGGATAATTTTTTCTTCTTCTACGATAACCATCATGGATTTAAGTAATTCCGGCACAGTTACACCCCTGGTCAGGACAATTTCAGCGTCAGTGGCACCGCGCAATGCAAACTGGAGCTGCCCCTTGCTGCCGGCCAGAGTAATCCTTTCTCCCTCTTCCGGAGTGACTTCAAGGGTATAGACATCAACAGGAGCAGGCTCGCCCTTGCTGTTTTCAACGATTTGAGTACCGGAAGCAAGAACCAGAAGATTCCCAAGAACGATCTTTGTAACCGGTTCCTCTGTGGCGGGATCCTCTATCGTCACCAGAACATCCACACGGTTACCTGGATTGATAAAACCTGCAATTCCAAGCACACGATTGCCCTTTACGGAAATTGCTCTGGTTCCACTGCTTAAAACAGCTGAAACCCCCTCCTGTTTCAAGGGTTGTAGGGGCCAGGCGATATTCCAGGACAGGCTCTCCTTCCCTGATGTGAGACACAACAATCCTGTTTTCTAAATCTTCCGGCCTGGTAAAATGCTCTTTGGGCAGACTTTCTTCCAGATAGGGCTTGGTGGTCAGCATTTCTGGATTAAGTCTTGTTCCCCATGGAATGTCAGCCTTTGCAACAACCGCGGAAAAGGCTTTGGTTTCCTTGACTGTGACAACCTGGCCCGGAGCTGTTTTATCTTTTACCCATTGATATAAAAAATAGCTGCCCCCCAATGCAATCACAATAGATAGCAGGATGGGAATAAAGGCCTTTGGATTTCCCATAATTGTTCTCCTTTTTTTCAGAATAAAAATTTATATCCGGATATCGTCATACCCATATATGTAAAAGTACCCAGGGCTATGGCAATTCCATAGCACAGCCGGGGTTTGTCTTTGTGTTCAATAATTGGTTCCGGGATATATTTTTTTGTTAAGAGCAAGGCCAGGGCCGTATGGAAAAATCGTTTGAAAAGACCTTTGAAAATTTTTCTGAAACATAAAATGATGATAATGGAATATATACCGCCGAACAATGCAATAAGCAAAAAAGCCAACAAAACACTTTTCGCCCCTAGAAAAGACCCCACCGCAGCCAAAAGCTTTACAT
>JAQICW010000024.1 GCA_027858355.1 Desulfobacula sp. | reverse complement strand
AAATTGTTCTTTATAAAAAAAATTTTCTTTAGCCATTTAACAAGCACCACACTGGTTTTTGCCTTATCTGATTTCTTTGCAATCACAATCATTTCATAAAATTTTTGTTCAATAGCGTTAACAATTCATTAGCACCGTTACCAGATGAACACAATGTGAACGGTTTAGCCAACTGAATCACTTAAGCTGTATCCCAAATTTTTTAATGCGTTTCCACACGGTTATCCGGCTGACACCTAAGATCTGTGCTGCTTTGGTCTGATTCCCATCAGCCTGTTGAAGTGCATTGAGAAGCGCTTCTTTTTCAGACAGCCCAACCGTTACTATACCATTGTGTCCTACAATTTTCAGGGGCTTGGTCGCAAGGGGGTTAAAGCTTGTGATCTTTTCAGGCAAATGCTCAATCCCAATGCTTTTTCCCCTTGCCAGGACAAAAGCATATTCAACACTGTTTCTCAATTCCCTGATATTCCCAGGCCAGCGGTATGCCACCATCAAGCGCATGGCTTCCGGTGTAAATCCCAGAATATTTTTTCCTGTTTTTTCTGCTTGAAGAGTAATAAAATGTTGAATAATCAAGGTAATATCATCTTTGCGCTGCCTAAGCGGTGGACAGGTCAAAGGGAAAACATTGATTCTGAACAAGAGATCTTCCCGGAATGCCCCTTCCCCTATTAATTTTTCAAGATTTTTATTTGTTGCTGTAATTATCCTGACATCAATGGGAATGGATTTGTTTGTCCCGACCCGCTGGATCATTTTTTCTTCCAAAACCCTGAGCAGTTTAATCTGGACAGAAAGGGGGATATCTCCAATTTCATCCAGGAAAAGGCTTCCATTGTGCGCGGCTTCAAACCTACCTATCCTGTCAGTCTCAGCACCGGTATAGGCACCCTTTACATGGCCGAATAATTCACTTTCCAGAATATTTTCACTTAACGCAGCACAATTTACTTTAATAAAGGGCTTGGATGCCCTGTTTCCGGTTTCATGGAGTGCTTTGGCAACCATTTCCTTTCCAGTTCCGCTTTCCCCCAGAATCATTACCGGTGTATCCAGTGACGACACGCTCTCTATATGTTCATAAAGGACCTGCATCACCGGCGTTCTTCCGATAATACCATGAAATCCATCATCAATATGATACATCCGCTTGATGGAAGCCAGTTCATTTTTATAATTAATATTTTCAGATATGTCTTTCAGGGTTTCAACGGCACCAACAATCTCATTTTTCTCATTAAAAAGCACTGTTGCATTTTTTACAATTGGTATGGTCCTGTTATGTCTATTTGTAATCACACATTTTTTTTCCCTGATAAGACCTTCAGAAAAAAGTCTGCACCAGTTCTTTCCTTTGCCTATTCCTACAATTTTGCATCCAGTGCAATTTAAAATTCTGCAGGATTGACCTTTCAACTCTTTTTCCGAGTAGCCTGTAATCAATTGGGCTGTTTGGTTGGCTGCAACAAAAATTCCCTTTTCATCAACGATGATGACGCCATCTGGCACAGAATCAATAATGTGCCGCCATTGTTTACCTATATCCATATTGTCCTCTCAAATATTAACATTGTTAATTAACAACTTAACATATCATTAACATATTTGCAATACAAATAGTTGATAACCAATAATATAAACAATAGAACATTCATTAATACTCTTTAAATTCAGCTACTTATATAATGACCATTGAGTTGCCTTCCTGACTGGCACATTCTTTGCTCTATGTGAACTAACACAAAAAATATATAAATCATGATATCCATTAACATATCCAAAACAATATAAATTTTAAGGAGAACAAATGAAAACAAACAAAGTAAAAATTTTAATTCTGGCTATGCTGGCAGGCCTGATAATGTTGACAGGATGCACACCGACCCAGACGATAAAAACTGCTGAAACTGCCAAGGTAGATACATCATGGATGTTTCATGACATCGTTGATGCCCAATTTGTAAAAGCACACATGAGTGTTCCCATGCCCGAGAATGTGATGGTTATTGATGCCCGTCCCTACAAAGGCAAATATGCAAAGGGCCATCTGCCTGGCTCCATCAGTATTCCGTTTTCAGATTTTGATAAAAAATTGGATCTTTTGCCAAAAGATAAAAACACCCTGTTGATTTATTATTGCGAAGGCGTTAAATGCAAACTCAGCCACAAATCTGCCAATAAGGCTGAAAAATTAGGATATACAAATGTTAAGGTATATGCCAAAGGATATCCTGAATGGGTCAGTCTTAAAGGCAATTACGGCTCTGTAAGTGCCGAGTATGTGGCAGATCGCATCGCTGATAACAAAACCGTGATAATAGATGCCAGGCCCCAGAAAACCAAATTTAATAAAGGACATATCCCCACCGCCATAAGCCTCCCCTTTTCTGAGTTTGATGCCCTTCAAGGGAAACTGCCAAGAGATCTTAACACCCCTGTTCTTTTCTATTGCGGTGGTCTCAAATGCAGATTAAGTCATAAGTCAGCAGCAAAAGCAATTGAAATGGGATATACCAATGTCACTGTTTTTGATAAAGGATACCCTGAATGGAAAAAAGTATATGGTGCTTCCAAAGAGACCATGCAGGCCAAAGCCGGGGAGGTTGAAGGATCTATTGATCTTGAACGGTTCAAGTCCATTCTCGCAAATAATCCTGAGTCTGTCATGATCATTGATGTCAGAGATGCAGACGAATTTGCAAAAGGGTCCTTTAAAACAGCCATCAATATTCCCGTGGAAAACCTTGAACCCAAAATCAAGGATCTTCCCGATGATAAGCCCATCGTTTTTGTATGCGCCACCGGTGCAAGGAGCGGAGAGGCTTTTTACATGGCAAAGGATGTAAGAGAATCTTTAAAAGACGTCTATTATGTGGAAGCTGAAATTGATTTCAAAGGTGATGGAAAATTTGAGATTAAAAAATCCAAATAAATCCGATTCCACGACACAAATAATAATAAGATTAAGATAAGGAAATATAATATGT
>JAQICW010000342.1 GCA_027858355.1 Desulfobacula sp. | reverse complement strand
ATATAGCAGACCTCCCATTATCAAAGAAAGGAAAGGATTATTTTGTTTCAAACCATAGCTCATTGTTAAATGAATTTAGTTCTAAAAAAATAGAACAAGTATGTGCAAATGAGATTGATATCTATGAAAAAGTACAATTATCCATTCCCCAAGTCTTAAAAGGCACAGATTTAGAAGATGTTTGCAAAAAAAACTCAATAAATCCATTAGATATTGTCTGGGGAGTCCATCAAATGAGCGCTTCACAATTTTCAAAGGGGATATCTCAAGAAATTGCTTTTGAATTTTTAGTAGATTTAGTTCGTGAAATTCTCATGGAGGATGAAGACGGCATTATTCCGCTGGTGTCGAACGCCGGAGATACGGCGCTGCTGGATCGCATAGAGGAAAAATTCCGTAAAAAAGGATTCAGCCCGGCTCAGTATTCCAGCTTCGACACGGTGCTTGGCCGTCCGATCCATGATTATCTGAACAAGCATTTTTTTGCGGAGCAGTCTGACCATTTCAACCTTTTTAGCTATTTGCCGAAGACACCTTTCATCTGGCATCTTTCCAGCGGCCCAGAACAGGGGTTTGACTGTTACATCATCATTTACAAGTGGAGCCGGGATAAGCTGATGCGCCTGCGCTCGGTCTATATCGAGCACCGGGAACGGTCACTGGTGAATCGCCAAAGTGACCTGGCCAATAACGAAAGCGCCGAAGCCCAGAATGAAAAAGACCGGATCTTCAAGCAGCTCAAGGAAATTGAATCCTTCAAAACCAAAATCGATGAACTTCTTTCCGAAGGGTATGCTCCTATCCTTGATGATGGCGTCGGCAAAAATATTGCCCCTTTGCAGAACAAGAAAATGATCCCTTACGAGGTGCTTAATGCGGGTCAACTTAAAAAATACCTTAATGCGGATTGGTGAGCGTTAATTGAAAATTGAGAATGGAAAATTGAGAATGGGCAAAAATGTAGTAAAAGAAAAGTCATTTGCTTTTGCTCTGCGACTTGTAAAGCTGTGCAGATACTTGAACGAGGATAAGCGAGAATATGTTTTGGGAAAGCAACTATTACGTTCAGGGACGGCTATTGGTGCATTAGTTCGGGAAGCGGAGCAGGCGGAAAGCAAAGCTGACTTTATTCACAAAATGGCAATCGCTCTGAAAGAGGCCAACGAAACTGATTATTGGATTGAGTTGCTGTTTCAGTCAGGCACAATCAATCAAAAAGAATATGATTCCATTCAACCGGAAATTGTTGAATTGTGCAAGCTATTGACCAGCATAATAAAAACGAGCCGTTAACAATTGAAAGTGGAGAATGGAAAATGAATCATGAGAGTAATTTTCAATTCTCAACTGTCAATTATCAATTATCATCGGAGGTCATGCCATGAAAGGTGCTTTAGATAAATTGACAGTGAAGGGGTTCAAATCAATTAAGGATCTCAATGAATTCAAACTGGGTGATCTTAATGTGATTATTGGTGCAAATGGCGCCGGGAAGAGCAACTTTGTTCAGATTTTCCGCATGTTGATGGCGATGACACAAAAGAACTTGAGCAGATTTATTCTCGAGCGTGGGGGAGCTGATAATTTTCTTTTTGAAGGACCAAAGAAGACCTCAAAAATTGAGATGGCGTTTGATTTTACATCCTATAGTAGTAATGCTCAGGGCTCTAACTCATACCGGTTTGAGCTTACACCAACCGCCGATGAAAATTTTCTTATAGATGAAGAGCGAAAATATATCACAACAGATTGGCGTTCTTACGGAAGTCCATCAAAAGAAAGCCGGTTGTATGATAAACGCAATGAAAAATCGATGGATGGTCAATGGAACGGAGTAGGACATTTCGTTTATGAATCCATCGCCAATTGGATGGTCTACCACTTTCATGACACCAGTGCGTCTTCCCCCATGCGCCGCTCAGAGATCGTGGAAGATTATTATAAACTAAGGGGAGATGCTGCGAATATTGCACCGTTCCTATTGTACCTTAAAAATGACGAACACTTTTCTGATTATTATAAGAGAATTGTTGATGCAGTCCGTTTGGTCACACCTTTCTTTGATGACTTCCGGTTGGATGTACAGAAACTTGGTGAGGCGGAAAAAGTCCGACTGAGTTGGCGTCAGAAAGGGTCGGACTTTCCAATGCAGCCCTATCATCTTTCGGACGGTTCTATCCGCTTTATCTGCCTTGCCACAGCCCTGTTGCAACCGAGTCCCCCTTCCACAATTATTATTGATGAACCGGAACTGGGCCTGCATCCGGCGGCGATAGTGGTTCTTGCTGAATTAATTCAGGTTGCCTCCAAACAGACCCAGGTCATCGTAGCAACGCAGTCTCCTGCTCTTATCGACCAATTTGGCATTGATGACATCATAGTTGTGAACCGTGAAGATGGCGCTTCAACTTTCCAACGGCTCAAAGAAGCAGATTTCTCAGCATGGTTGGAAGATTACTCAGTAGGCGAACTCTGGTCAAAGAACGTCATTGCTGGAGGGCCAGTCTATGAGTAATTACATTGAGGTGATTGCCATCGTGGAAGGCAAGACAGAGCAGATTTTTATTGAGAGTATCTTAGCACCCTATATCGGGCATAAGAACATTGGGATACGGGCTACACAGGTATCCAAGCCAGGACAAAAGGGAGGTGATGTCCGTTTTTCTCGTGTCAAGCGGGATCTGGAACACCATTTAAAACAACGAACAGATACCTATGTTACGACATTTATCGATTATTACGGAACCAAAGAATGGCCTGGACTTGATTTGGTATCACCGCAAGCTCTTCCTGAACAAATTGCCAAAACGATCAATGAGGCCACCAAGACACAGGTTGTCTCGCTTTTTTCTGAACAACAGGCAGAACGCAGATTTATACCTTTCGTAGCCGTGCATGAGTTTGAGGCACTGCTTTTCAGTGATGCCGGGATTCTTGCCAGGAAACTGGGAATAGATGAATCTAAAATTGCGAGGGTCATCTCTGAGTGTGGTTCGCCGGAAGCAATCAATAATAATCCCCTGACTGCTCCCGCTAAACGCCTGGATGACTGGTCGGCCAATGGGAAGTTTCTTAAAACAACGATGGGAGTAACCATTGCCAAAGAAATCGGTATCGAAAAGATTCGAAACAAATGTCCTCTTTTTAATGAGTGGTTAAGAATTTTTGAAGAGATCCAGAGGAGTGGCAAATGATCGACCAGTGGTTTAAAGATGATCTGCAGAACATATACGAGCAACACACCGTTGCTGTCTTTATTGATGAGTCCGGCGATGCTGAGTTCTTACTGAAGATCCTTGAGGGCGGATATGCCATCCACCAGACAAACTCAGAAGTTGAAGAGCTGCATGTAAAGTACCTCATTGAGAAAGCGCAGCCCAGCCCTGTACGTTTCCTTGTTTATACCCGTTTAAAAAAGGATAAGCTCAAATTCATCAGGGAATACTGTGAAACTAACGGGTGTCTTGAAATTCGTTACCTGCAGAACTATGTCAAGGACAAGGTCCATCAAACCCTGAACCTGAATATCAACCTGCCCAATGAGGACTTGATTGCAGCGGCCAAGGTCAGTGTCGGCAAAGACAAGGGTTACTGGATGGATGTGATTCATAAAGGCCCGGCTGAAATTTTTGACCTGAAAAAGGAACTTTTGCCCTTTCTTGATGATCCTGAAATGTATTCCATGAAAAAATATGATACCCGTCTTCGTAAAACCTTTTACAACAAGGTAAATGAATCGCTTGGGCAGGAATATTTTTCAAAACCGGCAGAGACGTTGGCCGCGGAAGTCGTTAAAGCTATTCTGGACGGACTTATTTTTGATTCATGTTCCCCGGTTTTAGAGACCATTTATCAGAACTGGCTTGATTCTGTCAGTTTTAAAAATTCATTTACCAGGTACATCAGTCAATACAGTTTGCCGGTTGAATTTGATGTATGGGCCGTCAACCTGAACCACCCGTTCAAACAAATAGATGAAAAATGGCTGCGGGAAATCGGACAGCATGTGGGCGACAAAGGTGCCCTGCCCAATTATCTTGAAAAAATAAATCAGAGATATCTTAGCAAACAGGCACAGACGATGGGGATCAAGTTCTGGAAGGATGTCATCACTTTATTGGAATTTGATCCAACCGACATAAATTATCTGAATTCGTTTACAGAGTGCGTTGTTTTCTACACAAAGCATTTTTATAAGTTAGATACTGCCATCCGAAATCTGTATGCTGAATTTTTATACAACAAGGACCTTATTGAGCCGTTTCAGGAACTCTATAGACAGCTTGTATCTGTTTTCCTGGATAAATGGTTCAAACACTTTAATGGTTATCAGGAAAATCAGACCGGGACCATTCAGCGTATTATTGATGACAATCATATCAAAACAGCCATTATTGTAGGAGACGGTATCACCTATGAAATTGCCGATGAAATTACCCGAAAAGTTGACAGCAAACTCAAACTGACGAGAAATAAGATCATTGCTGATATCCCCACAGAAACAGAAAATAATATGAGCAGGATTTATATGGACAATGGAGATACAGAAAAAGTTCATGCCAACAGGGAAAAATATCTAACCGGACAAAATGCTGACACAATCATTGATTTTATCAAACTGGATGATATAGGAGAGGAAGCAGGGCCAGCTCAATTTCTTATCTGCACATATAAGGATATTGACAGCATAGGGGAAAAACTCCAGCAAAAAGCATTGAAATATTTCCCTGAGACCATTGATTTTTTTGCAAAAAAAGTCGAACAGCTTATTAGAAGCGGGTATGCAAAGGTTTTTCTGATATCAGATCATGGATTTGTATTGACCGGGTTGCTCAGTGAGGCGGATAAAATTTCTATCTCGCCTGAAGGAGTTTGTGAAAAAACAGAACGATATGTCCGCACAACAGACAGGCAGGCAGACCTGACTTCTCATTATATTGAAGTCAAAAAAAATTACGGCCCATTTAATTATCTTTATTTCTCACAGAACATGAACCCATTTAAAACGCCTGGATTATATGGATTTTCCCATGGAGGAATTTCACCCCAGGAAATTATCACCCCATTTTTCTGCTGGG
Organism: Desulfobacula sp.; assembly: GCA_027858355.1. The sequence goes on along the minus strand of JAQICW010000342.1, from coordinate 10,578 downwards.
AGCGATCTGATAAGTCAATCCCTGCCCTGGCAGTCAGTATCTATAACAAAGCAGATCTGAAAAGCATTACCGGAGAAGTTTTTCAAATAAAAATGAAATCTGAAAAAGGGGCTGAAGGGCTTTTTTTAATGGAAAGAAAAGTGTACCTGGTCTTCTTCAGTAATAAAAAGCAGGTCAACAATAGCGATGTTTTTACCATTCAAAGAGACCAGATTATTACAAAAGAGTACACATTTGATGGTCACAATGATATTGAAGTCCAGCTTCTGGATGCAAAAAGCAAGGAGCAACTTGACCGTACAAAAATTAAACAAAACAAGGCCCGTGATCTGGGCGGTTTGATGTAAAAGGACTGGTTATGGCAGTATTAAATGACTTAGATATAAAACTTCTGGAGCATTTTCGGGGTTATGTTGTTAAAAAGGATCTTGTTTTATCATTAAAAGTGGGAGCCAACGTACCTGTATTCGTCTTGGAATATCTAATTGCCAATTCCTGTTCAACTGATGATGATGAGCAGATCCGAAAAGGTATGGAAAATGTAAAAAAAGTTCTTTCAGAACATTATGTAAATCCCGAGGAAAGCTCATTAATCCATTCCAAGATAAGGGAGAAGGGCCGCTACAAGATCATCGATAAAATATCTGTAGAGCTTGATTCGAAAAAAAATATCTATTGGGCAAAGCTCCAGAACAGCAATATTAAAAATGGGAATATTAATGACAGCCTTGTGACGCAGCATGAAAAAATGCTGATGGGAGGCATCTGGGCAATTATTGATATCGAGTATGACCCTGATATAAAAATTGGAAAGAATATATTCCCTTTTGTTATCACAGAAATAAAACCTATTCAGCTATCGAGTTTTGATAACAGCAAAATTATCAATAAACGGAAAGAGTTCACGAAAGTCGAATGGCTTGATGTTCTTTTACGCAGTTGTGGTTATGAACCAAGCGCCGAAGATGTTACCGATCGTGTAAAAATGCTTTTGCTATCGCGCTTGTTGCCAATGGTAGAATCGAATTTCAATTTTGTTGAACTGGGGCCGCGTTCTACAGGTAAATCCTTTGTCTATAAGGAGCTGACACCATACGCTGTATTGATATCGGGCGGCCAGGGGACTGTTGCTAAGCTTTTTGTCCATGGATCGACGGGTAAGGTTGGCGCTGTCGGACAATGGGATGCCATTTGTTTCGATGAAGCAACGGATAGAATTTTTAAAGATAGGGATGCTATTCCGTTGATGAAAGATTACATGGAGTCTGGTTCGTTTTCTCGGGCTGGTGCAGGTGGTGAAATCACAGGAGTAGCATCAATCATTCTGAACGGGAATATCAATCAGCCAGTTGAAACAGTCCTGCAGACATCTCATCTTTTCAGCCCTCTATCCGAAGAAGTAAATAATGATACCGCTTTTCTTGATCGTATCCATTTCTACCTTCCCGGATGGGAAATGATCAAGTTTGCTCCTAAACATTTTACATCGAGCTTTGGATTCAGCACGGATTTTTTTTCAGAAGCCTTGAAATCATTTAGACGGGTGAATTATACAGATGCCATTGAAGAATATTTTTCTTTGGGATCTCATTTAAAACAACGAGATACAAAACCGGTTAAAAAAACAGTTTCAGGTTTTATCAAGCTTTTGCATCCCGATGGTATTTATACAAAAGATGATATTCGGGAATATCTTGATATTGCATTGGAGATGCGAAGGCGTGTTAAAGAGCAGCTAAAACGTATTGGTGGGATGGAATTCTGGGATACTAATTTTTCTTATATTGATAAAGAGACACAGGAAGAATTTTTTGTTGGTATACCTGAAGAAAAAGGATCACATCTGATTGAAAATACTCCTCTCCAGCCGGGTGTCTGTTATACAAGCACCAGTGACGGTGATAACGTAGCCCTTGTTCGGATTGAAGCTATTACGGTTCCGGGATCTGGGAAATTAAATATTACGGGTGTCAGTAATATTACAGTTAAAGAAAATATAAAGAATACCTATCAATATATCAAAGCAAATGAAAAGACGATCTTGAGTGTCAGGTATTCTCTTAAAAATTATGACATAACCATCCAGGTTAGCAATCTTCTTGGGGCAACAATTTCTTCCGGGATTGGTTCTGCTGTATACATCACAATTGTATCAGCATTATACAAAAAAAATTTGAAAGCAGGCTTGGCGGTTCTTGGGAATATTTCAGTTGGTGGCGCTATTGAACGGGCAACAAATTTTCCTGATAAGGTAACTATGCTTTCTGAAAATGGGGCTAAAGTGGTGATTGTTCCAATGGATAATCTGGCAGAACTGGCAAATATTCCTACGTCTGTTCTTGGTGATACGGATGTGCCCTTTTATCAAAACAATCAACTGTTGATGCAAAAAGCGATTCTGCTGGATTAGTTTTGAATGCCAAAATCATACATTACCCGATTTCTCTTTATGAAATCTTCTGATCAATGCAAGTTATGTTAAGTTTTTAGAGGATGAAAGAAAAAGCCTACTCTAAAAAAAGAGACGGCTTTTGAATTAAATATAATTTTTATAAACTATTTATTGGTTTGTTTATTTTTTTTTGAAGAGCCAGTATCTCTTACAAAAACGAATTGCCCAGATTGTGAATCTCTACTCACAACACTCATAACATCCTTTTTCCATGAAGGCCAAGTGGACACTTTTTCTCTTGAACCTTTAATATAGTCACGAAGACTGCTTTGAGTTTTCATCTATTTCCTCCAAATAATGGGAAAGCAAGTTTGCAGCCAGATCCTCTCTTTCTAAATAAGAACAAGGTAACATTTGCATTCTTAATCTCCCGTTCTTCTTATCCCATTCTGCAACAGTACCATCTTTATTCTTTCTTTTCAATGGGTATCCACTACCGAATTTCATTGAAAACAAATTAAAAAAACTTCGTGGTCCAACCCCAACAAATGGTTCAAAAATAACCTTATCCTGAGAGCCCAATTTAGTTGTAATTGAGTCAGAATGGAATTGAAATGCTTTACTTTTAGGATAAGGTTCGATATATACTACTCTTTTTATTCCAGCAGCAATTATGTGTTTAGCGCAATTGTGACAGGGGAAAGTTGTGCAGTATAATTCGGTTCCCTTAGTTCCTATTTCATTACGAGAACATGCTAATATCGCTTCCATTTCAGCATGAACTATCCTTCCATATTCTGTGATATCTTTAATGCTGCTTTTCTTTTGTAAGTATTCTTCTAATTTAATTTTTTGGGCTTCAGGGACTTGTTCAATAATTTCATTGACAATTCGATTTTTTTCAATCGCATTTGAGTCATATTCGCACATATAATCTCTACCATTTTCGGCATCATCAATTTTTTCCCCTTTATTATCATACTCCGGCCAATATAAACCTCCACCATAACATGGAACATCATTGGCTCCAGTTGAAACAATATTTTTGTTTTTAGATAACACAGCACCAACTTGTCTGGAAAGATCTGCTGATCTTAATGAAGCTGAGAATGCCATATACATTGCAAACTCATCGAATGTTGGGGTTACAAATGGTTTTCCGAAAATTAGACTTATAATCCTCCAAATATCATTACAAAGCCTATCTTCCTTTCCATCGAAATTTATGAAAAAATCTGAGTGCTGAAAAGTATCTCTTGTATGTTGCCCATATTCGACACTTTCATCCTCATCTCTTTCGATTAGTTTTTTTGCATCTTCTTCCGATATTCCCTTTCTTTTTTGTAAATATGCTTGACGTCTTTCTTCGTCTGTATGGACACCTATTAAAAAGAAACCATCAGGATAGATATTCCTCAATCTTTTAACCTCATCAGGAAGTTTTAGAGAGTTTATTATGAATGCAAATCTTTTTAAAGGTCTGTTGTCGACACCACAAGTAGACTGCTTTTCGCATCTTAACTGATTTATTTTTACAGCAGAAGCTAAGGCAAGACTTGAATAATCGCCAGTTTTTTCTCTAAGTTGATTTCCTGCCGTCATATAAGAATCAATTACTTCATAAGGATTTGAAGTTTCTTCAATGTTGCTAAGCTCTTTGATGATTTGTTTTGATACCCGAATCTCCTCAGAGTTATAATTATATTGTGTTAGTCGCTCTCTAATTATTTCTGATACTTTTTGTAAATCCGTACCAACAGCACCAACAAGTCCAATCATAAGTTCTGAGTCAGTAGATGTATTACTGATCCAATCATGCTCAAATTTCGAACATTCATTTTTTGTTAATTTCTTAGGCATATCTTATCAATCCCTTTTCATGTTATTTTATTTTAGGAGATTGGAAGTTCCTTTTTATCTTTTCAATTAATTGCTCGATATATGTTTTGAAGTAATATAACGGCATCATCCTTCAATTACAATATTAAACTGTTTGGGGTAGTAAATCAGAGGAATAGTTAAGAAATATTGAATTTATAGTTTATGCCAAAATTTTCTTACGTTTTCATGCCGGGTGTTTTCTTATCTTTTCACGGCCCGCCTGACAAATAATAAAGGATATCAACACAATACATCATTAAAGTTCTGGTAAAAAAGACTCCAGGTCAATGCAAGTAATCTTGAATTTTGGGTTTTGTAAAAAATCATACAGTTTAAACCCCGGAATTATCTTTCATTTCCGAAGGTGGCATTGGCTTAAATTATCTGTAACTGAAACAGTTATCACTTCCACCTTAAGGCATCCAAACCTCTTGGCGGCTCTGTCATTTCGTGTTCTTCAAGCATATCAACTTCAAAAAACTCAAGCAGGGTCAGTGATCTTTCCGCACCGTACGATATTGAGTGTTCAAGGATCTCGTATCGTTCAGCTTCTCTGCGATCAAACCAAGCGGAGGCACAAACTTCTATTTGCTCAGTATCGCTTTTAGCCTTTCCATAAACAATATCAAACGCGGAACTCTCGGGAATTAAGTTCTTTTGAGGGAACCAACGTTGTGGAATATCACTTGATCGCCGGAACCATTGCCGTCCATTTTTATCATGACAAATCAAGATGGCTGGAAAAATACTGCTCTCAATCAATCGTGTTGCAGTGGCGCCCAGGCTTGTTCTAAAGCGCTCGCCTATCTTAAAAACAGCGTTGAAATCTGCCCTGGCAAAATTCCTGGCGATAGGTTTGAACAAAAACCAGGGCATAAGAAGATCGGCAGAAAAGGCATCGGCTTCGCGTTCCTTTTGATTGGATGACTTTTTAAGATTTCCAATATCGTTCTTTGAACATTCAAAACTTTCACCTCTGTGACACTGCCAATGCCCAAGCTCATGCCCGATAGAAAACCGTTGTCGTTCTTTTATGCTGTTGAGATTTACAGTAATTATAGCGTCGTTGCCTCTGCCAAGAATGCGCGCCTCGCACCCGGTTAGAGGGCGTCTTTTTACTTCCGCTCCAAGTGTTAGGGCAATGGCTTCAAGGTTGATTTCCTCTGGGGTTGCAATATCACTTTGTAAAATGATTTGCTCTGCAGATGTTTCAGGCATTATTCATCTCCTGCTGGTTTCTCTCCATCAAAAAAACCTAATTCGGAAAGGTCTTCATAGTACCCTATAATATCATCGTCTGAGATATCCACTCCAGAGCGCGCTGCCTTAGTGAAGCTTTCAAGAGCCTCTGGATTATTCTTGATAACATCATTAATTTTCTGGCGAGCATCTTCGATACTAACGGTGTTTGATGTTCTGCCCTCACCTCTTTTTTTATCTTCAACAATTTTCTTTGCGACGTCATATCGACATTTGTTGAATATCCTCTTTATTTTGAAGACTTCTTTATCTATATCGATACCGTCCTCAATAGCTTCATTGATTATTTCTTCATCTGTAGCTTCGAGGATGTCATCTACCATTATATCAAAAATATTGTATGTCTTTTTATTTTGCTTAGGCATTACTCCATCCTCCTTGAAAAACTTTTTCTATACGCCTTCGGAATAGTCTTCGTGCTGAACTATATTCCTTCCCGTAGAGACCGGAGAACTCTTGGAGCTCACCGACCTCCATCCCGTCTAAAACTCCCTCAACGAGAAACTGTATTGGTTCAGAATCCGACTCAAATAATGGAGGGATCTTTTCTTTGATTCGGTTCAAATCCATCCTTGCTATCATTCCCGCCTCCGTCATTGATGGTGTTGTTTCTTCTAAATCAGTCTGATAGTCGTGGCCATCTTCAAATTTTGGGGTCTGCAGACTGACATGGGGGTGACGTGTAAACGATTTTGCGTCACTTGAAGCAATGCTTCTCATTATCCCCGCTAAAAAATTGATTACCTTTACGTCACGTGGACAACGCCTCTTTTCCTCTAATGCCCTCGTAAAAGCCTCTTGCAGAATATCTTCTTGTGTCATCCCACATTTATAAGCCATTATTCCCGCTATCTTTTTCACTCTTAGCCAATCTGCCTTAGAAAATTCATTTATCGTCTCACAGAGCTCTGAGGATGATAAATGCTTTTTGAGATCATCAAGCATTGAGAGGGTTCCTCCTACATTATCTTATGCTCCGTCAATAGTTGCTACAGACATTTTTTTAATGCGATGTCCGAGCTCTAAGTTCTTGGAGCATAAACTTATAACACAAAAACAATCCTTGCAACCCTGCAGGGCAAAACAGAAGAGGAATGATTAAAAATGAAAGTTAAAATCTACAAAGTCAAAATTGATGGGGAAAAACACAGTTTTGACGATCCGAAAGTAACCGGAGCCCAACTGCTGACCAAAGCTGGCAAGCATCCGCTGGATGAACATCTGATTTTTCAACAGTTAAAAAATGGACAGTTCGAAGAAATCCGGCTTGAAGAAAGCGTGAATTTGACTCAACCGGGACTGGAAAGTTTCAAAACATTCAGGAGTGGAGAGTCCTATCGCCTGGCTGTTGACGGCAGGCGATTTGAGTGGGGTGTACCTGAAATAACGGGACACATGCTCAAACAGTTTGCTGGCGTCAACCCGGGAGAATTTGACGTGTGGCTTGATGTTCGAGGGCATGGAGAAGACCAGATGATTCGTGACAACGAGTCTGTCCGGCTTGATGAACCCGGGGTTGAACGTTTTTATACCGCCCCGGTTGAAATAACGATCATCGTGAATGGAAGGCCTCGGGTCATCAATAAACACATCCTATCTTTCTTTGAAATCGTCAGGCTTGCTTTTCCTGACGCTCAGCCGAACCCTGAAACCATCTTCACCGTGGTTTACAAAAATGGACCGGACGAGAATCCGCAAGGCAGCCTTGTCGAAGGCCAATCTATCACTCTTAAAAATAGGATGATCATCAATGTCACAAAGACTGATAAATCTTAACGAAGACCTGAGGCGTATACGAAACGAAGGGTTCGAGATTGAGCTTTCCAAGGGGCACATCTTGATTCACTCGGTACCCTATGTGAACGGGAACCGAGAGCTGAAGTTGGGCACACTCATCTCGGAGCTTTCTTTATCTGGGGATATGACAGTAAGACCCCAAACCCATGTCATCCATTTCCAAGGTGAATTTCCCTGCTCACAAGACGGAAGTCCGGTCCAGCAAATCCGACATAATAGCGGAAGGGTGGTCTTGGCTGATGGCATTTATGCAGACCATTCATTTTCAAACAAACCGAGTGAGGGTTATGAAGATTACCACGCCAAAATAACGCAATACATCAAAATCATTTCGCACCCTGCCAAAGCTTTGGACAATAATGCCGATCCACGGACATTTAAACCGATTGCGGCAACGCCGGATGAGTCTGTTTTTAAATACGTTGATACAGCTTCCAGCCGCGCTGGAATCCGAGCCGTCTCTGAAAAACTGGTTTCCCAACGTATTGCCATCATTGGACTTGGTGGAACAGGATCATATGTCCTCGATTTTGTGGCCAAAACTCCCGTTAAAGAAATACATCTTTTTGATGCTGATGACTTCCAGTCTCACAATGCATTTCGTGCTCCTGGTGCTGCATCAATAGATGATTTGCACCAAGGCAAAAGAAAGGTGAACTATTTTGATCAAATATACACTCGTATGCGTGAAGGAATTATCGCTCACCCCCAGATGATCCTGCAAGAGAATGTTTCGGAGCTGGAGGGATTCGATTTTGTGTTTCTTTGTGTTGATGATGGCCGTTGTAAAAAGACGGTCATTGATATTCTTTCAACAACAGATACCATTATCATCGACGCTGGGATGGATGTTCAACTTGTGGACCAGATGTTGTTCGCGACCTGTCGGGTGACAACATGCAGTAAACATAAAAAGGATCACATTGCCCGCCGTATTTCAATGAGCCAAGATATTGGAGGGCAAGAATATGCAAGTAATATTCAAATTGTCGAACTTAACGCTCTTAACGCAAGCCTGGCAGTCATTAAATGGAAGCAATTAAGCGGGTTCTATCAGGATTTTGAGTATGAGCACCATTTGACGTATTCCACCAACTGTGCCCTTTTAGAAACGGATGAAAAATATTATGCGAATTAATCAGTTGAAGGTGCAATTCACCGAGTATATCCCTGACAAACTCCAGGATGCTACTCTTTATATCTCCATGGAATATGCGACCGCTTCTCACAACTGTGCCTGTGGTTGCGGCAAGGAGGTCGTTACCCCGTTTACACCAACTGACTGGAAGTTGACATACGACGGGGAAAGCGTGTCTTTATCCCCTTCTATTGGGAATTGGAGTTACCCATGCCGTGCTCATTATTTTATTCAGCACAACAGGGTTGTATGGGCAGCGAACATGTCTCAGGAAGCTATTGCTGCCGGCCGCTGTATAGATAGGGCTCGTAAAGAGCGGCAATACTCGAAAAATGGCACTACAGTTGTAAAGCCGAATTCCTCCGCGAGTCGATCTCAGGATACAAAAGCAGTATCTAAGGTTGATAGATTTTTGGCTGTTCTCGCTCGGTTGTTGGGTTTTAAATAAAGCTAAGTCTTCGAGAAAACTCAGCTTTTGGCCCGGAATCTTAACTTTGTACTAAAAGTTAAGATTCAAGCTGTAATAGATTCTATCCAAAATTTCAGGATTTTCCAGATATGATTTCCATAGTTTTTTAGTAATTATCTGTAGAATTCAAAAGCGATGACTTGTATTCATAGTTCTGACCAATCCAAGCACCAAAAGGTCAAAATCGGCAGTTAAGGATTATTATCCCAGTGCTGATTATTCAAAATCCGGAATAGTGAAGTATATTAATTCAATACATCATTAAAATTCTGGTAAAAAAGACTCCAGGTCAATGCAAGTTATCTTAAGTTTCTAAACAATTGAGAGATATAATTAAAAATTTAAATATTTCTATGACAAGTTTTCATGTAAGCGAACAGGTAGCTTGCAGGAAACAAGATGAATAATTATGCGTTCATAACAAACAAGTAATAATCATTTACAGTTGCAGTGTATCTTGGTAGAGAAAGCAAGATGAAATATCGTTCCATATTGAATAGTTTTAATTGACAAAGCAGATTTTTATATTCCGATAATAATGGATGGGAAACGAATTGTAGGATTATGCAGTTTCAAAACAAACAGAGGAGATAACAAATGGATGGAGATAACAAATTGAAGCTCTTCATTAGTTATTCGCATTTAGATGAAAAACATATCGAACTGGTTGTAAAGCATATAACTCCTTAGAAAAGGAAAGGAATAATAGAAAATAGGTATGATCGTAAAATAATTGCTGGTAATGATTATCAAGATGCAATAGACAACAACATTGAGGACGCAGATATTATTTGCTTGTTTATTTCTGCTAATTTCCTTTCATCGGATGCATGTATGGAAGAAAAAGATAATGCCTTAAAATTAATGCAACAGAAAGGTACTGCCGTTGTTCCTGTTATTTTAGCACCCTGTGGATGGTCGGATGAAACTGATCTAAGGAGACTTTTAGCTATCCCAACTGATGGCAAACCTGTTACAAGCTTTGGCGAGATTGATGCAGCGTGGAATGATGTTTACAAATCCCTAAAAGAATTAATAAACAGCGAAATTAAAATAAAACAGTTGAGTATAACTGAGACATTCTATGAATTTTTAAATAATACAGATCTTCTATCAAGGGCTCATTCTCAAAAAGATATCGTTCTCTTAAAAGATATTTTCGTATATCCCGAATTATCTAAATTTGATTACTTAAGAGAATATGAGAAAAAAATCAACTCTGATAAACTAATTGAAAAATTTTATCATTTTTCAAAAGTCCTTATAGCAGGGGAAAGCCAGTCCGGGAAAACGACCTTATGTAAAAAGATTTTCGTAAGATTGCGAGAAAAAAATTTTGTTCCAATATACATCTTTGATAGGACTTATCAATACAAAGGTAACATTCAAAATAGAATAGAAAAGGCCTTTAATGAACAATATGAAAATACTGCCATAGAGGAAATTAATAGGAATAGAATAGTCCCAATTGTTGATGATTTTTATTTGGCGAATAACAGGGGAAAACATATTCAAAATCTTGCAGAATATAAACATCAGATAATTGTTGTTGATGATATTTTTAGTTTAAATTTGAAAGACGAAAACCTTATCAAACAATTTATTCATTTCAAAATTGAGGAACTGAATCCACTTTTAAGA
>JAQICW010000194.1 GCA_027858355.1 Desulfobacula sp. | reverse complement strand
CTCTAATATATATCCACAGAATGGCAAAAAAATATATGGACAGGAGATAATCCACCTGTAATTTGGTAAAAACACTGCCTGAAAAAAGCGTTAATAAAACTACCAGCAGGCAGAGAAATATCAGTGTTTTTTTTATGGATTCTTTTTTCAAAACAACAAAAAGAGCACTGATTAACAAAATATTTTGAGCAAAATAAGAAAGTGTCTGGCTATATTTACCTGCCAGTGTATAAAAAAAATACTGAAAAATAGAGGCTCCTGGCGTATATGCCAGATGCCGTGCAATTATTGCGGTGTTCGCATCGGGCAGGTGATGATTCAAATATAAGTATTTACCGATAATTCCCCAATACACATAATCGTCAATCACTGTAAACTTCATCCCTAGGGGGACCAGAAATGAAATGGAAATCAATGCCGCAAGCGCGCTAAAAAGTTTAGCCGGTAAAGGGAATTGACCTGTTTTTCGGTTGTACCAAGCATCAATTGCGCAGACAGCGGCCAAAATAAACCCTGTATAAAGCAAAAATAAAGTCCCTGGTTTAAGATAGTTTGATACGGCAAAAACAAATAGCAGTGTCCCTATGAATGATGCTGAAAAAATCGGAGCATATGAGAAATCAATCTTCAGCCAACGGCTGGCGGCATAGACAAACCCGGAAATTCATAAAATCGTTAAAACAATCTCCATCATAAATTTACTCTTCTGGAAGCTTTGTATCTAAAAAGGATTCAAGACCTTTTTTCTTTAAATAAAACTTTGCATACTTATAAAAGGTTCCTTCAAAATTTCCAACGGCAATGATAATCCCTGGCCATCCATCTAAAAAACCAAACTTTAAAATATACAGGGTAAAGGCAGCCCAGAATCCGTGCAGCAGGGCTTTCATCATTCCTGGTTTCCTGTCTGTTTCAAGCAGTTTTTGTGCGCCAAGAGTAGAATATCGATTGGCTTTGTGAATCACTTCTTCAAGATTTTTAAACGGCACCTGGTTAATAAAGGAGTTTAAATAGCCGCACCCTTTGTTGCCAGTCACTTCATATCGTTCATGGACCGCATCGTTCTTGAACTCTAATGCGCATTTTCTAAACAACTGGGGTTGTCGATAGTCAGGGTAGTATCCGGAATGCCGGATCCATTTTCCCATAAAATAATTTCTTCGCGGGATATAATAGGCATCCAGGCTCTCCTTTGAAGTCATAATTTTCTGAATCTCTTCCCTGGCCCCGTCTGTACATCGTTCATCAGAATCCAGGCTGAATATCCAATCATGACTGCAGGCTTCAATGGCTTTATTCCTAAGCTCTCCAAACCCGTTAAAGGGTATCTGGATTACCTTTGCCCCGAACTCCCTTGCAATTGTTGCTGTATTGTCTGTACTGAACGAGTCTGCAACAATGATTTCATCGGCCCATTCAACGCTTTGAAGTGCCTGTTTTATTTTCTCTTCTTCATTAAAGGCAATAATATAAACAGATAATTTTGACACTTTTAAATTTTTAATCTCCTGTCTGGGTATTGATATATCCTGTTTTGGTTCACTCAAGTTCATTCAGTCCTGATTTACAAAAAAACGATTCCAGTTCCATTGCATTTTTAAGCATCTTGTCATTGTTTTCAAGGCAATTTCTTTTATTCTCATAATGACATAAATGAAAACAAATGGCTTTAAACGGATTTTCTTTTCTTTTTAACCCATATTTAAATAACCGCACAACCAATTCCGAGTCTTCCCTGCCCCATCCTTCAAAATCATGATTAAACCCATTTACCGCCCAGATATCATCCCTGAATAGTCCCATATTACAGCTTCTTACCCCAGACAGCTTGCTGGTGGTATATGAAGGGAAAAAGGGAATTCGAAAAATATGATGGCAATTGGATATCTCTTTTTTAAATGCGTGAATCATCAATCTGGTTTTTGAATTGCAGGTCTTATTGTTAAATCCTCTTTCAACGGACTGGCTCACAATGACCCTTTTCCCCTGGAAAAAACATCCTTTTTGTGCCAGATCCAGATGATCCTGAATAAAGTGTTTTTCCGGAATGCAATCCCCGTCCAGCAGGATCAGATAATCGCCGTTAGATTCAGCAATGGCAATATTTCTAATCCGTGCTGCTCTGAAACCCAAATCCTTTTGCCATACATGCAAAATCTTAATTTGATTTTGATTAAGATATGGTTGAAGCATGGTTTTTGTAGGAGTATCTGATCCATCATCTGCAACAATAATTTCTTCTGGAACCCGAGTCTGGGATAAAAGACCGTCCAAAACCCTTTTAAGTGCATCCGGACGATTATATGTGGTAATGATCACAGATATTTTCATTTTTGAGTGACCTTTTGGTCTATTATCTTAAACACATCCTCGACTTTTAACTCATTCATGCACCTGAAATGGGAACAGGGCTGTTTTGCATAGCATGGTGCGCAATCCATTTTTTTTTGGATAATAGTATGGATCGCACCATAAGGGCCTGTTCTTACAGGATTAGCCGGACCAAAAATAGCAAACACTGGAACATTCAGTGCTGCTGCGATATGCATGGGTCCTGTATCATTACAGACAAAAAAAGTGGCCCTGTCAATCAAGGCAACAAGATCTTTCAACCCTGTTCTACCTGCAATAGATATGGCTCTTTCATTGGAATGCGCCACTACTTCTTGAACAATATCTGCTTCAGCTGAACCAGCAATCACAATGGTGGGAAGCAAAAGTCTTGCGGCAAGCCTGCCAAATTTTTCAGCAGGCCAGCGATTGGCTGGTTTACCTGCCGAAGGGCTCATCACAACAAAATTCTGGGGCAAGTCGTTTAATATTGGCGGGCAGGGATCATAGGGCGCAAATGGATAATCTATTTTATCAATGGAGCACCCCATAAACTCTGCGATTTTAAGATATCGATCTATGGCATGAATATTCATGGAACCATGAATTTTATGGGTATAAAAAAAAGAGCTTCCTTCATCAGACTCTTTAAATCCAAGCTTTATTTTCGCCTTTGAAAAATAGCTTATAATTCCAGACCTTAACAGGCCTGAAAGATCTATGGAGACATCATATTCAGAAGCTTTCAGGCCTTTTTTAAGTTCATTGATCTCTTTGAGGGTATGATTTAAATTACCAATTTTTTTCCACTGGTCTTTTTTAATTACCCATAAATTGTCAATCATGGGGTGTCCTTCAAGGAATTTATGAAGCCCATGGGCCACTACCCAGTCTATTTTGGCACGAGGAAATTTTTTTTTTACATTTGCCAGAAAAGGAAGAGAATGAACAATATCCCCCAGAGCGCTGGGTTTTATGATCAATATTTTTTTTATGTTTTCAAACAAAAAATGCCCCTTTAACGCTTATTGCAATTGGCTTTCAAAAGAGACTTACAGGTTTCCATGACCATGTCAACACTGATTTTATCCATACATTCATGATCAGTCGGGCAGACATCTTTCAAACAGGGACTGCAAAGAACCCTTGCCCTGACCATGATACTGTTTTTATTTGCCGGTGCTGTGGCAACATAATCTGTAGAACCTATCACTGCTACCTGGTTAATATTTAAAGCCGCAGCTGCATGCATAAGCCCGGAATCATTGGTAATAAACAACGAACATTTTTCTATAAGCGCAAAGGCCTGGCCAAGACTTGTTGTGCCGGCAATATTTATACAGCAGTCACGGGATAGATTAGCAATATATTTGCCAAGCTCAAAATCTTTTGGACCACCAAAAATCAGTATTTTAACCTTGAATTGTTGGGCCAGAATTTTACAAACCTCTGCATATCTTTCCGGGAACCATCTCTTTGCCGTTCCCCCTGTTGCCCCGGGATTAATGCCGATGACAGGTTGAGATAAATCAAATTTTTCCTGTTCCAGAAAACTGCTTGCAAATTCCCTGTCAGATTCAGAAAGGAATAATTCAAGGTTTCTGCCGTCATCTGCCAGATCAGCACCTTTTAAAATACCAATATAATAATCAAGTAAATGACCTTTTTTCAGTGCTGGATTCAGTTTAATCTTTCTATTTAAAAGGAACCCTCTCCCATCAGTATTATATCCAACCCGCTCTTTTATACCACCCATAAAAGAAATCAGCCCTGCCTCAAATGCATTCTGCATCAAAATGGCCAAATCAAAGCGATACCCTCTTAAGTTTTTGGCAAGCTTTAGCGTTCCAAATCCTCTTTTATGGCGTTTATTGCCGTCATAAACCAGAATTTTATCAATATAGGGG
>JAQICW010000150.1 GCA_027858355.1 Desulfobacula sp. | reverse complement strand
GCCACCGGAGAATAGGTTTTTCAGAATCGACTAATTATTCTATATGGTTTTAGCAATCGGGTACTAAAACAATTTTAGCAGCTGCACTTAATCCTTTATCAAGGTCGGAAAATGCCTGTGCCCCCTGGGAAAGGGGACGGGTTTCAACCCAGCTGAGATCGCCTAATAAACCCGCGTCAAGCGCTTTGACGGCAGCCCTTACATCAGCAGCTGTATAACAGTAGACTCCGATCAATGTGATTTCAAAAAGCGTGAGTTTCCTAATATCCAGCCCATTTTGTGAATCCATCAAACCTATATGAACCAGTGTCCCTCCTGATTTTACGGCTGACATGGCAAGTTCCCGGGTTTTACCGCCTCCAACACAATCGATTACCAGGTCAAAACTGTCTTTTTGATCAGCGCTATCTGTTATGGGATTGAAAATTTTGCACCCGGTATGCTCTTCCGCAGACTTTCCTCTCAGATCATTGGTTTCAGCCAGAAGAATATCGAAACACCCATATCCCCTCAACAGGAGTGCCACCAGCATCCCTATGGCTCCGCCGCCGATGACCATAGCCTTGAGTTCAGAAAGCGGACGAGAAGATTTAATTCTGGCCAAGTTTAATGCATGGAGGGCTGTAGCAGTTGGCTCAGTAAGACTTGCATGAACAGAACTCAGCGTATCAGGGAGCAGGATAAGATTTCTGGGCGGTATTTTGACATACTCGGCATATGCACCTTCCAGCCGCATGCCAATCAGTTCTCTTAGATCACACAGGTTGGAAAACCCTGTGTCACAATAGCGGCATGCATTGCAGGTAATTAAAGGATTAATAACAGCCCGGCAGCCCTTTCGGGGACCTGATGCAATAGTGCCTGCCACTTCATGACCGAGTATCAACGGGGGAACCCGCCGGGGATCATGGCCATGGTAAGCATGCATATCAGAACCGCATATGCCGGTGGCTTCCACTTTTAATAAAACTTCGTCCGGATCAAGAACCGGATTTGGTTCATCACGATATACGACTTCATTGGTGTCTGTGTATACTAATGCTTTCATAATATCCTTCTCTTAAAAAAATCTGCAGCCCCAGACAATTCCGGGGGCCGCAGATAGGTTGAACGAATATCAAACAATAACGATTACCTTTTGGGTTTTATTTGGCTGTCCAGCCACCATCGAGGTAAATGGTCTGCCCGGTAATATAGTCAGAAGCCGGTGACGCTAAAAAGATGGAAACTCCTTTTAAGTCATCCAGTTCTCCATTTCGACCGATGATCGTCTGCCGGGCCAGGGCTTCTATTACATCATCCTGCTTGTACAACCCCTGGGTCAGACCGGTTTTGAAAAACCCGGGACCGATGGCATTACAGGTAATTCCGCTCTCATCCTTTGACCAGGCTTCGGCCATGGCGCGTGTGAGCTGCATGACGCCCCCTTTGGAGGCCCCATAGGGCACACTGTTGGG
This sequence comes from Desulfobacula sp., assembly GCA_027858355.1. The sequence continues at coordinate 15,016 of JAQICW010000150.1, read as the reverse complement.
AAATGCGCGTTCAGATTGAAGTGAGGCAATATTGATGATTTTCCCCCATCCTTTTTTCTGCATTCCGGGAATAAGGTGCCGGGCCAGGAAAAAGGGTGCTTTCAAATTAATCTCAATTTGTTTATCCCAGCTATTGGTGCTGATGTCTTCCCATGACTGGCGAAGATTGATACCTGCAGCGTTGACCAGAATATCAGGCGCTCCGAAAAAAGAAGCCGACGTTTCAGCCATTTTCGCAAGGCCATCCATATCAGACACATCACAGGTCAGGAATGCAGCTTTTCCTCCGATATTTTCAACATCTGCCACCGCATCTTTTAAAGCATCTTCTTCAGATGGCAGGGCAACATGAATAATAGATGCTCCGGCTTCGGCAAGGCAAAATGCAATCGCCCTTCCAATACCAGAACTTCCTCCGGTAACAAGGGCGATATGGCCGCTAATATCAAATAGTGAATCAATTATTTTCATGGGTCTTACTCTCCTTTATAGTCTAAAATGTCATGCCGAAAGTATGTTAACCCTTCTATCTCTATATTTTTGCAGATAGATAAACGGTCTGACAAGTTCCTTCCTTAATGACTGCAGGGTTAAAACAATATACGGGGTACTGCCCCATCACAGCAACCACAATGCGATTGCCGGTACCGACATGATCAAGATAACAACGACCAGCATGCTGAAAACAAAATAGATGGCATGCCTGGAAATGGCCATAACCGGCTCTCCTGAAACACCGGAGACCACGAACAGATTCAATCCCCATGGCGGGGTGATAAAGCCGATACCAAGAGCGCTGACCATGAAGATGCAAAAATGAATATCATTCATGCCGATTTCCAGGGCCAGGGGCATTAAAATCGGGGCCAATATAACGATGTTCGGAGTGGTTTCCATGACGCAGCCTGCAACAATCAGGATGGCGATCATGCTGAGCATGATCAGATATCTGTTTTCTGTCATTGAGGTCATGACATAAACGAAATACTGGGGAACTTCAAGGGCTGCCAGTGTCTGGGCAAATGGCAGTGACATGGCAATGATGGGGACGATGACACCACTGACCTTGGCCGAAGTTTCCAGCATTTTAGGCACATCTGACAGGGTGATCGTTTTTTGGTAAAACCCAATTACCAAGGTTGCGATGACTGCCACGGATGCGGATTCGGTCGGGGTGAAAATACCTGAATAGATCCCGCCCAATATGATAAAAGGGATCAAGAGGGCATATCGTCCGCCCCAGACAGTTTTAAGCCAATTCTTTACATTGAACTGTCCCCTGGAGTCTTCGTATTTCATTACCCGGTTGACCAGAAAATTTGTGACCATTACAGACATTAATACCAGCACACCCGGAATCGCTGCTGCCAGGAACAAGGTGGAAGCAGAAATGCCTAAGACCAGGCCGATAATGATATATGAGATGGAGGGCGGAATCAGAATCCCGGTACAGGCGCCGGCAGCCACAAGGGCGCAGGCATATGCTTTGGGATACCCTTTTTCCACCAGGCGATCAATGGTAATTCGACCAATGGCGGCGGCATCGGCGGCATCGGATCCTGAAATACAGGCAAAAAATCCGCAGCCAAGGACTGTTGAGGTTCCAAGGCCGGCGCGCTGCCATCCCATGGTTGCTTCGGCCACGTCCAGCAATTTGTTGGACAAACCGCTTCTGACCAGCACATCACCGGTTAAAATAAACAGGGGGACCGCAATCAGGGCAAAGGAGTCCACACCGTCAAAAAGGGCCTCGCCTAAAAGAGTTGCTGGTAAAACGTCTGTGGTCATCAGCATGATGACCGAACCCAGGCCGATAACAGCCCAGATTCTTACGCCCAGAAGAATAAATAATATCATTCCCAGCAGCGGTCCGTAAAAGTCCCAGCCAAGAGATAGCTCAGCTGTTTGCATAAGATGATCATACATGTTTAGGTCCTTTTTTCCTTAATCAAACAATTTGTTGCCTTCAAACATAGGCAGTCCGTTCCTAAGATCACTGAAATCACGCTTCATGGACTGTAACAATCGCCATATAATCATTGTAAATCCCAGAGGTACTGCAGCGAGAAACCAGGCATGGCTGATCCTTAACCCATGGGTGACTGATCCGAAGTGAATGGAGTTCAAGACCGGTTCCATGGACCAGTAAAGTGCAATAAAAGCAAGTATTAAGGTGATAATATCACCAAAGATATGCACGATTATCTTCCATTTGTCGGATAGAAAGGGCTGGATAACATCGATTCTGATATGGGCCCGTTCCTTGACAGCAGCAGCGGCACCGATCCAGGTGATGTAAATAAATGCATACCGGGCAATCTCTTCAGACCAGATGGAAGAATAGGAGAGAAAAAATCTTCGAAACACCTCCATGAAAATCGTTATGACAACCATGGTGTATAGCGGCAGGGTTAAATACCGTTCACCATTTCGGTCCACCTCTGCGAAAAACGCTTTAACACTCATCCATTCCCTCCTCAAAAATAATTTTCTATCCTGTTGATTATTACGGTTCTGCCCGGATTATCAATTTTATTTAATCCGATTGATTGTGCCTGGTCGACATCCACGTTTATCGCTATCTATTGAGTGTTTTCGGCCAGGCACTATATCAACCTGATCTGATCTATTAGGCTTTTACATCATCGATATAATAATTGCCTTGAGTATTTGCAGCATCAAAAAGCTTATCGAATTTTGACAAAGAACCAATGAGTTCTTTTTTAATACCGTCCCAGGCAGGAAGCTGGGAACCCGAGGCCTTGATCCAGGCGTCTTTTTCGCTGGCTGTCGGTACATAAAACTCAACACCCACTTTTGCAAGTTCTGACATGGCATAGGCCCGGGCAGCCGGAACTTTAGCATGGTTCTGTCTCATGGTTACGTCGCTGGCATAATCAATACCTTCCTGAACATCCTGTGGCAGACTTTTAAACCATTTAAGATTACATGAATAAATCTGTGAATCCGGAACAGCACCATTAAAAGTTACACTGGAAAGCACATCTTTAAATCCGAAGACCAGCAATGCTTCAACAGAAGGGTCAAGTGCATCTGCAACGCCCTGTTTGATTGCAGATGCAGTTTCTCCCCATGCTATAGGTGTTGGGTTAGCGCCCAGCAGTCGGTAGAACTGCTGAAGGATTTTTGATCCGGGTACACGAAATTTAATCCCTTTCATCTGATCCGGGGTTTTGATCGGTCCTGCGATGCCTTTACGAAGGGCAACAACCCTGGGATCAATATTCACATACCAGAGAGCCTTAAATCCTTTGGCTTCGATTTTAGGGTTAATTTCATTCTTCCAGGCTTGTGATGTCACAAGATTTACGAATTTCTGATTTTCACCACACCAATAGGGGACATTGATCAGGTCAGCCGCTGGTGCAAAGGGTGCAAAATTGGAAATGGAATGCTGTGCTGCCTGGATAGTTCCAGTCTGAACCTTCTGAACCAGGGCGCTTCCCGCGCCAAGTTGGCCTGCCGGAGCCAGTTTGACATAAACCTTGCCGTTAGTGAAGTTCTGGATATTTTCTTTAAAATCCAGCTGCATAATAGGATAGGTTCTGGAGGCACCAAGGATATAGCCTGTGGCAACATTCATAATGTGTTTTGCTGCTTTTTTTCTCTCTATTTCCTCATTGCTGGTCTTGGCTGCGTGTGCCTCTCGTGTGCCAACAACACCGGTTGTCATAGCAATGGCGGCAGCTGTGAATCCGAACTTGGCTGTCAGTTCCATGAATCGCCTACGATCCATTTTGCTAACACTTTTAGTCTCATTTCCGTTACATGTTTCTTCAGTCATGGTTTTCCTCCGTTTAATTGTGACTATTTATTGTTTTGCTTTTTGTTTGATTCTCGATGCAAAGCCGCTGCAACAAAAGTGATTGAGGCAAACAAGAGCAGTAAAAACTCACTGATATCTCCAAGATAAAAAACATCCCAGCCCCACTGGATTGAGGCCTTTCCCAGTAAAATGTTTATTAAATAAAGGGCCACCGAAACGGCAAAAACGATTAATGTCAAACGTTCACCGGTTGAATAGTTTTTATTTATTTGTTTGCTCATCTCTTAATCCCTTATTTTTTTTAATTTGTTATATTCTTTTATTGGGTGTGCACTTTCATATATTATAGTCAACGCGCATTTTTAAATTCCCAATACTCTTTATACAGCCTGACGGCCAGTACATGCCGAACCTGCATCTAAATCAGGCTGTTATAAACATTTTGTCAGAGTGCTAGTATTTCGGGTGCTGATATACATTAAAATTCCATTTTTTACCTGGGTTGTATTTGGTCAGACGCCAGTCACAGGCCCGTGCATGTCCTTCCATTCCTTCTACTCGGGAAAGACGGGAAGAATATTCACTGATCAGGCTGCTTACATCATTGTCCACAGGTTCCTGGTAAGTCAGTATCTTGAGATACTTGTGTACATTCAGGCCACCACTGAAATGAGCGGCTTTCTTGGTCGGTAAAACGTGATTTGGACCTGAACACTTGTCACCATGGGTAACTGTGCTGACTTCGCCCATAAAAAGAGAACCGTAAGAACCCAGATTGTCAAGCCACCACTCAGGATTATCAACCAACACTTCAAGGTGCTCAGGAGCATATTTGTCGCTTACTTTCACCACCTCTTCAGGGCTGTCACAAAGAATAATCTCTCCGTATTCTTCCCATGACTGGGCAGGGGTTGCCGGATCCGGCATGTCTGCGATGAGTTTAGGCATAAGTTCCATAACTTTATCACAGAGTTCTCGAGATTCAGTGAACAGCCATACCGGTGAGTTGGTGCCATGTTCGCCCTGGGAAAGCAGGTCAATAGTAACCGTCATCGGATCGGCTTTATCATCTGCAATAACAGCGATTTCAGAGGGGCCTGCAAAAAGGTCAATACCGCAAGCACCTTCAGCTGCAAGAATGGCTTTGGCTTCAGCAACAAACGCATTCCCTGGGCCTGCAATGATATTTGCCGGTTTATCGGTAAATATGCCATATGCCATGCAGGCGATTGCCTGGACGCCACCCATCTCAAGAATGATGTCAGCACCGGATAGATCCATCGCGTAGCATACGGATGCATCAATGGCCTCTCCACGTGGGGGAGTTGCTGCCACAACAAAGGGGACACCCGCAACCTTGGCGGTTGCAATGCTCATGAGGGCAGAACAGGTATGTGCAAAACGTCCGCCCGGGATATAACATCCTGCAACCTCCATGGGAACAACCCGTTGTCCGGCACGAACACCTGCCGGAGTGACAGTATCAAAATCCTGAATACTGTCTCGTTGTGCTTGGGCAAAAGAGGTAATCTGCTTGTATGCAAATTGAATATCTTTCTTCACATCTTCAGGAACGCTGTCAATAAGACGCGCTTTTTTCTCTGGTGAAAGAACGAATTCCTGATCCCAGTTGTCAAATTTTTTTGCAATCGCACGAACCGCATCCTCTCCATTGGTACTGATGTCGGCAAGAATGCCTTCGACTACCTTACGAGCTTCACTGCTGTTCTCTTCAGCTGAAAGAGTCGCTTTTTTAATGTATTCCATTTTTACCATCCTTGTGTGTTTTTGTCCGCTCTATCTTCTTGCAGTTCCAGTGTTTCTACACGAAGATACTGCCGCTATACAAATCCAAATATTGCAAAAGTCATCAAAAAATTAGTAATTTCTTTTTACAACGTATCACCCTCCGGGAATGAAGAGTGATACGCGCATAGTAAATCGACCAATTTATTTATGCACTCTCGTACAATTTAGTCAGAACAAATTCTTCATGACCCAGAACTTCCTGGGCAGTATGACGGCCATTACAGGTTCGAACCAGCATTTCAATCAGGTTATCACCGGATTCATCAAGCGTCATTTCACCTCTGAGAATACCAGAACAATCATAATCAATGTGTTCAGACATATCACCCGCTGTACGAGGGTTGGCTGTCAGTTTGATTGTCGGTTCAATGGGGTTTCCAATAATGTTACCCTGGCCTGTGGGGAAGAAATGAGCAACAAACCCTGCTGCTGCCCAAAGCGTTACTGCCTCGGCTGCGGCACTCGAAGAATCCATGTACCAGAGTCCTGGGCCTGTGGGGGTAACCGCTTTATCCAGGGCGCCTTCATAATTGATGGTTTTACCTATTTTCTGGACATTACCGAATGCTTTTTCTTCGATGGTGGTCAGACCGCCGGCAATATTACCCTTGGTGGGCTGGCTGCCGGAAAGGTCATCTGTTTTATTGTCATCAATCATTTTTGCATAACGGTCAAAAAGAAACTTAAACTGTTTGGCAGCTTCAGGATTGGCAGCTCTTTTTTCTACGCCATCCTCAGCTCCGGTAATTTCGCTGGTTTCACCAAAAGAACAGGTGCCACCCATGCCAACCAGTTTTTCAAATGCATTACCAACAGTGGGGTTGGATGCAAGCCCTGAAGTGGTATCGGATTCACCACATTTGGTGGATACCCAGATTTCACTCAAGTCACATTCTTCTCTCTGGATTTCACTTGCCCAATGGACATATTCTTTGGCTTTCCAGGATGCCATCTCAACTGTTTTGATATCACCATGTCGTTCGATGGAAAAACCTGTAACCGGTTTACCTGTTTTGGCAATTCCTTCTACGATGATGTTGGTCCATTCCGGTTCAATACCGATAACGACAACAGCAGCCACATTGGGGTTTGCACCGGTACCGATCAGGGTTCTGAAAAAAAGTTCCAGATCTTCGCCGAACTGAAGGCGGCCGTATGCATGGGGAATGGCTTTACAGCCTTTGATATTGTGCGCCACATTTCCACAGGCAGCATTGCTCAGGTCATCCAGGGGCAGAATCACAACGTGATTACGGATACCCACACGTCCGTTTTCTCTTTTATAGGCCATTACTTTGGGGTTGCTCATGATTACCATCTCCTTGTTTTCAAATTTTGAGTGTGGACGTGACCGCCTTTTTTGATATCGGCAACGACTTTTCCAATATCAGAACCATATTTGATGACGGATTCGCCAACCTTGAGATCAGTTGTGGCCATTTTGTGTCCCAAAGGGATGTCGACCAAGATTTTTATTTCTACCGGGTCCTGGGAGTCCATGTACAGTCCCTTGGCAGTCTCACCTGCTTTGATATCGACAGTGGCAACACCGACGCTATCTTTTTTTTCATGGATCAAAAATTGAATCATCTAAGTTTCTCCTTGTTTGTAAATAAGTTTGTTAATAAAATTAATCAATAAGTTGTTTAATAAACATACAGTGGTTAATAGTTAAAACGGTCTTGAATCACTAACCTGTTTCATAAAAATAAGTGGTATTGGCATAGGGAATAATCGCCACTTTGGGTGTTCCCTCGAAACCTTCCACCCATTCGCTAATAATCTTGGATGGATCCGCAGCTCTTAAATGGCATTGGCCCAATATGGCAGGATCCAAATCAGAAAAAATAGCCACATCGTAATCCACAAGTGTTCTTCCGAAAAGATAGGCCTTATGAGCCCCCATGGTAAAACCCAAATTTTTAAAATTAATTAATACTTCTTCAGGGGTGACGAACTGGCATACATAATCGAAATATATATCATCTCCGATTCCATGCTGGCAGGCAGCCAGCAATAAGATCTTCCCTCCCTTTTTAACGGCATGGGACGACAGCTTAAGTCCCTTCTGGGCCTGATAAAGAACGATATCTTTTGGATTACCGCCACAGGATGCCACAACAATGTCAAACTTGGCTTTGATTTTAACCCCATAAACTGCTGCGCAGGTTTTGGCACCTTGTTTAAGGACTGCTTCCGGTTCACCAGCCAATATGCGAACCACCTTCTTGTCGGTGTTCAAAACAACATTAACCGCAAAGTCAATGCCAATCATACGACCGGCTTCATTGAGGTCTTCACGTACCGGGTTGCCGTCAAGAAGGCCTATACGTGCATTTTCTTTAAACATAAGACTGTGGTTATGCTTGATGCTTTCAGGTGACGCACACCCTATAGCCGCAGCCTTTGCCCCTCCGGTAAAACCGACAAATTGATGTGGATCGATCTGACCGATGACAATTTTAAAGTCTGCCTCTGCAAACGCTGCATTGATTTTGACCGGTGTTCCTCGACTCGTGGTGCCAAAATCAGTTGCCACAAAATTATTTGCATCATGGACCACTATATTGCAGCCGCGGACAATATCAGGGGGGATGAGGCGGTTTTGTCTATTTTTGTCAGGAGGAGTATGAAGTCCACCGCCAATCACAATGGTTATAGCGGCTGGGTTCAAATCAGGAAAAACGCGATATATATACGCTAAAATGATTGATACAAGTTCTTTTACGGGAGTTGCAAGGGTGTCATCGGGAATTGCCAGGGCGATACTGGGGTGTTCTTTTTGTCTGAGCTGCTTGCTTAAGGCACAACAGCCCAGTGGATTTTCTAAAGCATTACTCAATGCGGTTGAAAGTGACTCCAGAATCGGCGTAGTTTCTGGTTGAAGAACTGTCATATCAGCACCATCCGGAATTTGGACGGTCTTGATACCATCTCCATACTTGAGGTCAAATTTCAATGCCATTTCTCCAAGCTCGCTCCTGTTTTAACTTTTGTTTCATGGTTCTTGATTCGAGCAGGACGAATCAAGAAACTTTTCTGAAAAATTGTATCTTAACCAGGATAGGTAGCAAAGATGGTGCCATCTAATTATCTTTTTATAACACCTTGTTTTATAACATTTTTTTAAAATTGCATAATAGTATTAATTTTTTTTGGTGCCGAATATTGGGCACTGTGCCCAATATTCGGCTTGACTTTTTTTCCAAAACCAAGTTGAATTATCTGGGCAACAAAGATGCTGTTTTCGATAAAATATAAAATGCAGCATCATTCAGCTATCCGCATGGGAGGTGGAGTCCTTTTTAAGGATTCACCGGGGAAGCATGCTGGAATTATTTTTTAAATATGGAGGGCATATGCAATGGAATCTTGCCACCAGGCATCAGATACTTTTAGAAATCACCAATGCGGTAATTTCCAAAACATCAATTCAAGATTTTTTTAGTGCACTTACAACAGAGCTTAAAAAACATTTTCCATGCGACCGCTTGAGTATTAATCTTTATGAAGAAAAAGGCCAGTCACTGCAATACTTTACCGAAGCAGACGGAATTGACCCCAAGGGTATTTCAAGTTTAAACAAACGCCCATTGTTGAAGGGTACAATTGCAAAAATGGCAATCCAATCCAGACAACCGGTAATTATTGATGACCTATCACGCTATAAGGATAAATTTTCCGTCGGTCAAATGGTTAGGGCCGGATTGATGTCAACCATGGCATTCCCTTTGATCATGCGGGATACTGTTTTTGGCAGTCTGCATTTTTCATTTAAAACGGCCCCACCGAACCTGTCTGAATTATCCGAATTACTCATGGAAGTTTCCAAACAGGTGGCTATTGCTGTTGACAATCTGGTTGCTTACAAACGACTTAGAAATGAAAATCAGAACCTGGAAAGAGAAAAACGTTATTTAATTGGTACTTCCGAAGATTACAGATCAAAAGATTTCTGTTACACATCTCCTCAAATGACTGAAATTATGAGTGTGGTTAAGAGAGTTGCCGAAATTGATGCTCCGGTCTTTATTACAGGTGAAACCGGAACCGGAAAGGACTTTTTAGCACGGTATATACATCATATCAGCCCCCGCAAAGATCACATGTTTGTTAAAGTCAATTGTCCGGCTATTTCCTCGACGTTGTTTGAAAGCGAGTTGTTCGGTCATGCCAAGGGCGCATTTACCGGGGCAGATTCATCGCGTATTGGCCGATTTGAAATGGCTGATAAGGGGACAATTTTCCTTGATGAGGTTGGTGAATTACCTGAAAATCAGCAGGCAAAGTTATTACAGGTATTACAGGAAAGCCGTTTTGAACGTGTGGGTGACAGCAACCCCAGAGAAGTCAATTTTCGTTTGATTTCAGCCACAAATCGAGACCCTGTAAAAAGCATTCAAGAAGGCAAGTTGAGGAATGATCTATACTACCGGCTTAATATTATTCAAATTCATGTGCCGCCTTTGCGAGAAAGGATTGGAGATATCCCATTATTAATTGAGCAGGTAACGATCAAGGAATCTTATCAAATCCATCAACCCGTTCCTCGATATACCCAGCAGGCACTTAAATTTTTAAATGCATATCATTGGCCTGGGAATGTCAGAGAATTGAAAAATTTTGTAAAACGAATGATAATTTTAAAACCAGGAAAGGAGGTCCGATCATATGATATTGAAAAAATGATTGAGCTTCAGGAACAAACTAATGTTGAGAATACTATTAACATCCCTACTTTGGCGGAATCCGAACGTATATCTATTGAAAAAGCCCTGATTAAATGTAAGGGACTCATTGGAGGCAAAAAAGGAGCGGCTCGTCTTTTAGACGTCCCCCGATCTACTCTTCAATATCGGATCAAAAAGTATAGCATAAAACCTAAGATAACAGTTCGAATGAAAGATTTATGATAAATAGTTTATTTTCCACAATACCACCCCTGCATTTGGGACAAATAACGAATCTTTTTTTTTGTAAGAAGGTCTCAGCAGGCCAAATAGCTACTTTAATTCTGTACTATGAGAAAGCCGGAGTAGAATTTCCAATCTACCTGAGTATTGACGAGGTGCGGTTCAGCAATGATACCTTGGCAAGCATGACGTATCAGAATTTGTATTTAATTATCGGGTTGGTCAGGATGAATTTTTCTAATAGTGTATATAGGATAATTATCCAATCCAAGATTTTTCCGAGTCTGAAATTATACAAGATACCATTTGTATTCTTAATTATTTTGAATAGGAAATATCCTTATTGGGAAAGGATTTTGGAATAGTAAAAAGGTGTGTAATGTTGGTATTTATAAACCCTTTTTTCCTACCTTGTTTCAATGGGTACTGGCATTTCAAAGATTCAGGCAATACAAAATTTGATAACCCAATATATAGAATATGGCTCTTTTTCGTTTTGAATTTTTGATTCAATTATATTTGCCCAGGGCATTGTGTCCGGCAATTCCCCTGTATTATTTTTTGAATATAATTTTATCCTGGTGTTTTCTCCATTCATGAGCTTTATGCATCTGTTCCTGTTGATCATCCAATTGTTCCACCATGACTTTAACTGCTTTATCTGCATCTTGATTCTCTATTGCAGTGTGTATCTGTTTATGCTGGGAAACAATTCTATCACGATCGCGGTAGCGATAGATGGCCATGTTGAATATCGGTTGTAATGCATCGAAAACCGGATCAATAATCAACTTGAGAAGGGGATTACCTGTTGCATCCACAATATTTCGATGAAACCGAACATCAGAATGACAAAAATCCTCATGATTTGTAGTCGGGTCTTTTTGGATCTCACACTCGGCCTTCATTTTTTCCAAATGTACGGGTTTTCGTCTCTCAGCAGCTAAACGGCAGCAAAATGTCTCAAATTCATAACGTGCCTCATAAAAAGATTTAAAATCCAGTTCTCCCGAATTTATCAATATGGTTGTTGTATTCGAAATTATTTCTTGGACCTCTTCTTGAGTTGGTTTTTTAACAAAAGTGCCTCCACTAGGCCCCCTTCTGGAACGGGTTAGATTTCTAGCAGCTAAAATTTTCAACGCTTCTCGAATAGTGGGGCGGGATACTTCAAATTTTTCGGCAAGTTCGTGTTCGGAAGGCAATCGCTCATCAGCTCTTACATCACCATTAAATATAGCCGCTTGGAGATTATCAGCGATTTGTCTTGTCAAACTTTTAGTTTCTAAAGAATCATATTTGATAGCCATTCTGTATCACTTTCAATGCATTAAAATAATTGTTAAATCGCACCACATTGTTGTAGCCCATCAATTTCATATCCGGAAAATCCCCAACCTTTCAATGCTGTTTTATTGTGTTCTCCAGCTATAGGTGGAGGCGTTGGCAGATCGGGTTGAGTCCTGCTAAATTTAGGAGCCGGTGCCGCCTGAAGAATCCCGTCTATCTCAATAAATGTTTTCCTGGCTTTATTGTGAGGATGATCTGCCACTTCGCTCATGCTGAGTACAGGGGCAAAGCAGACATTACTTCCTTCCATTATGGTACACCATTCATCTCTTGTTTTTGTTTTAAAAATATCTTCTAGCTTTACTGATAATTCGGGCCATTTCTGTTTATCCATATGATCGAGAAATTCGGGGTCTGAAATTTCAACAACCTTCAAGAGTAATTCATAAAATTGCGGTTCAATTGAGGCAATAGCGATCCATTTCCCAGCGGAGGTTTCATAACACAGGTAAAAATGAGCACCCCCATCAAGTAAATTGTTTTCACGTCCCTCAATCCATTCTCCTGCGGCCTTTAAGCCAAGAATCAAATTCATCATAAACACAGTACCTTCCAACATTGAAGCATCAACAACTTGACCTTTTCCTGATTGTCGAACTTTAAGGATACCACGTGCTGTTCCAAAAGCCAACATCATGCCACCACCGCCAAAGTCTCCAAGCATTTTCAATGGAGGTACAGGACGGTGATTTCGATGCCCAAAGGCACGCAGTTCTCCAGATAAAGCAATAAAATTGATATCATGCCCTGAGGCTTGAGATAAAGGGCCGTTTTGCCCCCAACCAGTTATTCTTCCATAAACAAGTTTTGGATTTCGCTCCATACAAATTTTAGGTCCTATTCCTAATTTTTCAGTTACTCAGGGTCGAAATCCTACTATTAATGCTTCTGTATGGTCGATAAGTTTTAATACTGCACAACCCCGGCTGGATTCTTTAAATCTATCGCAACAGACTGACGGCTGAGGTTCATTACATTAAATTTATAGTCATCAGGCATAGCATTAGTGCCTTTTCGATCAATGCGAATTATCTCTGCGCACATGTCCGCAAACATTAGAGCACAAAATGGTCCGGCTTCGATAGCGGCAAGAGACAATGTATACGTTTCATTCATTTGCTTGCCGTTCTAAATCCCTTCCTATTACAATTTTTTGTATTTCTGAAGTACCGTCAACTATTTGTAGTAATTTGGCAACAGCCATATATCTACTTAACACCGATAGTTTGTCATATCCTTTTTCTCCAAATATTTGTAAACACTTTGTGATTGTATCCATAGCAACCTGGGTTGCAAATAACTTATTCATAGCAGATTGTATATTTATAGATTCAAATTTATCCATTTTTGAAGCAGTCCTATAAACCAACCATCTTCCAGCATCGACTTGAGCTACTAGCTTAAAAAGTGTCCATTGCACTCCTTTATTCGATATATTGAATTTGCTGAAAGACTTTCGATCGCCTAAATATTTAATGGTAATATCAATTATTCGTTGTGACATTCCTATAGCTATACTAGGGACAAATATCCTAGGTAAGTCTATGAATGACAATGCTGCGCTAAAGCCTTTTTCAGTGATTAACCTATTTTTTGAAATAATGCAGCCATCGAAATATACGTTACAGCATGATATGCAATTATTACCTAATCTAGGTGTATTATCACCGATTGTAAAGCCAGGTGTGTTTCTATCAACCAAAAACATAAGCATCTGTTTTGTATCAGGTGATCCATTCTTGACCGTAATTACGAAATAATCCGCTTCCAAAGCATTAAAAATCCATGCTTTTTTTCCATAAACGTGATAGCCATCATGTCTAAGTTCTGCATAAGAATTCATAGAAGAAGGATCAGACCCTGAATGCTTCTCAGTTATTGCAAACGCTAACCTTTTATGACCACTAACTATAGCAGGGAAAAGATCTCTAATAACTTCATTTTTATCATAATATTTAGCAAGCAAACATATAATGTTATTATGCAGTTGAAGGATAGAAGAGGAAAGGGCTCCATCTCCATGGGCAAGACCTTCGTAAATTAAAGCACATTCTAAAAAGTTATAACCTCTCCCTCCTAATTCTTTGGAAATACCGATAGAACAATACCCACTTTCAGCAAACACATTCATGGCCTCTCTCGATGTTTTTTCCCCATTTTCCCACTGGTCTGCATAAGGAGCAATCTTCTTTAAAGCAAACTCTTTGGCTTCATCGAATAACAATTTTTCTTTATCCAAAAGTTCTACAGCCATGTTAACTCCACAACTCAATTTATAATTCAATGGTTTAAGTTAAGTTTCTTTTTCCGCCTGTGTGACAAGTATGCCCTTAGCTTAATCCTCCTGAGTTAAAATATTTTTTAAATTCAAAATGCTACATCAAGATAGAAGGAAGAAAAGTAACTAATGCAGGGAAATAAGTGATTAAAAAGAGAACCCCGACTAAAACAAGTAAAAAAGGTATCATTGCCCTAAAGGTATCTTCCAACTTAGTCTTTGCAATCTTAGTTGCGATAAAAAGTGAAGCTCCCATTGGGGGAGTATTTAAAGCAATTGTAAGATTTAAGACTATAATTACTCCAAAATGAAGTCTTGAGATCGGTAAAGTATCAATTACTGGTAAGAGCATTGGAGTAACAGCTATTAATGTTGCAATTACATCCATAAAACAACCCAAAACAAGCAGAAATATATTTATGATCAGAATTATTAAAATAGGATTGGTAGTAATACTAGTTAATACACTTCCAATTTGTTGAGGTACACTCTCTTGAGTAAGTATGCGAGCAAACACACTTGCAAAACCGACAATAATCATTATTGAAGAGGTAGTTTTTAATACTTCCAATATAATCTTAAATGTTTTTTTAATAGTGAGTTCTTTATATATAAAAAAACCAAGGAAAAATGCATATAAAGTTGCGATTATAGCCGCTTCAGTCGGAGTGAATATTCCTAATACAATACCGCCAAGAATTATTATAGGAGTCAACATTGGAGGGATAGCATATGCAAATGATATTAATAAATTATTAAGGCTTGGTCTGGACTCATTCTTAGGATAATTTCTTTTTTTAATTTCATCATAAAAGGAGCGACCTTTTTTAACTTTAAATAACATCTTCCATAGTATTAATGGAACTTAAAAGTATACGC
>JAQICW010000147.1 GCA_027858355.1 Desulfobacula sp. | reverse complement strand
TTAATAGCCAGTTCTATAATTTTTTTAAAATTATTATTCAGTCCTGCAAACGGTGTTTTGTTACTAATTGCCTGTAAATCATTAATTGATGCTTCCTGGAAAATTAGTTTTGCAAATATGAACCTGTTAAAGCTTACAGCTGTTCTTGTTCCCTGCTTGCTTCTACCATTGATTTTATCAGGGAGAAAAATTAAATTTTCAAATCTGCCTTTGTCAAATATAGGAGTTCTTTATCTGTTTTCAACTCTTATGGGTTCCTTTCTTCTACTTATGAATAGTGATTTGATGTCTTCACTGAATTATTCTTTCAGAATATTAAACGGGTTTCTAAGTTTTTATATGTTCCAGTATTTTTTTAATGATAAAGAAAATTTAAAAAAACTCATTATTGCTTTATTAATTGCAGGACTTTTGCCAACAATAATTGGAGGTTATCAGATATATACAGGTCGAATTTGGGATTTACGAAAAACCGTCGATTTGGTTCGTCATAATGGATTGTATCATGATATTGTTACTGTCCGAATGTATTGTTTCCAAACTATTATAGCAATACTACTTTTCTGGACATATTTTTCTGATAAAAGATTTTTTCATAAAGTATGCTTTGCTGCATATTTTTTATTATGTAGTGCGGTGATTTATAAATGTTATTCAAAAGCTGCAATTGCTGTTTACATAATGTGGGCTATTGTTTGGGCATTTTTGAGTAAAAAACTCCATTGGCTTTTAATTATTGTTCTCACTATTGTTGCGTTTAATTTTGCTACTGGAAATAAAATTTATAATGAAGTTGAAAGGGTATTTACTAAGGAATTACAATATCAGGAAGGTAACATTGATCAAAGAAGAATGCTATCTGGGCGAGGATACGTATGGGAGAGGATTTTGCAAAGTTGGGGGAAACTTAACATTGTTTACAAGATTATGGGTTCTGGTAAATTGGTACCAGCCCACAATGATTATTTAAGGTCATTAGTTACAAATGGTATAATTGGTGTAACCATATATATTATTGTTCTATTATTAATCGGTTTTCTTGTAATTAAAAATGCGTTAAAGAAAATGACACCTTTAAACATTGTAGCTGTGATGGTTTATTTGATGTACATGCTTGATACAATTGGTGTTTCGCCTAGTATGTACTCTGGTTATCAATGGTTTGTGTGGGGTTTTGTAGGATTGGCACTAAAAGGTGTCGACGGTATAGATGAGACAAGCCCGAATGATTAATGACAGTAATAACAATAATAACAATTTTGTTCAACGAGATGTTATGGTTGACTCGTGGATAAAATATGGCTCGAAAGGAAGCTATTTCTAAATGCAACAACTTACGCAAAAATTAAAAAATGGCAATATGAAAATAATGGAAGTTCCAGTACCAGTTATGAATAGAGGTAATATCCTTGTTAAGGTATTATATTCTCTGGTAAGTGCAGGTACTGAAGGCAGCACTGTCAAAACAGCGAGAAAGGGATTGATCGGAAAGGCGAAGGAACGGCCTCAACAGGTCAAGCAGGTAATTGATACGTTGAAATCTCAAGGTCCTCTTCAGACATATCGGGCAGTGATGAAAAAACTGGATGCATATTCGCCACTTGGATACTCTTGTGTTGGAGAAATAGTTGATGTGGCTGCGGATGTTACAGAATATGAAGTGGGGGATCTTGTTGCCTGTGGCGGGTTATCAGCATCCCATGCAGAGATAATAAGTGTTCCTGTAAATCTTTGTGTTAAACTGGATACTGGAACAGATTTAAAACAGGCTTCATACAATACACTGGGTGCAATTGCAATGCAGGGTGTGAGGCAGGCTGATTTGAGACTTGGTGAGAGTTGTGCGGTTGTTGGGCTGGGATTGCTCGGGCAGCTTACAGCCTTATTGCTTAAAGCGTCCGGGGTTAAAGTGATTGGAATTGATATTGATCCTGAAATGGTGGAAATTGCTAATCAGAATTGTTTAGATTTGGGCATCCAAAGGGAAGCAGAAGGCATAGAGGGAAAAATAAATAAATTTACTGGGGGAATAGGGTGCGATGCCGTCATTATTACAGCAGCATCTTCTTCTTTGGATCCAGTGAATTTTGCCGGTGCGATTTCCCGGAAAAGAGGTAAAATAATTATTGTTGGTGCTGTTCCAACAGGCTTTGACAGGGAACCTCATTTTTATAAGAAAGAACTTGAGTTGAAGATGTCGTGCTCCTATGGTCCCGGACGATATGATCCTTTATATGAAGAAAAGGGAATTGATTATCCAGTGGCATATGTCAGGTGGACAGAAAAAAGAAATATGCAGGCTTTTCAGGAGTTGATTTTGAATGGGAAAATCAATGTTGACTATCTTACAACGCATGTGGTCAAGCTTGAAAATGCGCCTGAAATTTATGACATGATGATGTCCAAATCAGAACCATTTATAGGCATTTTAATAGAATACGACAAATCAAAAAAATTCGAAAAAAATATAATTAAAATAGGTCAACAAAGAACAGCAGAAGCACAATCCTGCGGTATTGGTTTTATCGGTGCTGGATCATATGCTCAGAGCCATTTATTACCCAATGTTCCTAAAAATAAAAAGGTTGTTTTTGAAGGCGTAATGACCAGTACGGGGGTCAGTTCCCGTTCTGTTGCTGAAAGATTCGGGTTTGGATTCTGCACTGAGAATGTGAACGACATTCTTTCAAATGATAGAATTAATACTGTTTTTATAGCCACGCGTCATGATTCTCATGCACAATTTGTAATAAACGCTATTGAAAAAGGGAAAAATGTTTTTGTTGAAAAACCACTATGTCTAAAGGCTGATGAACTAGAGCGAATTACAGATCTTTTAAATGAAAATAGTCAGATTTCTTCCCGACTAATGGTCGGCTATAATAGACGATTTTCGCCTTTAGGCATTGAATTGAAAAATTGCTTTAAAGGTGGACCCTTGGCCATGTCTTATCGTGTAAATTCTGGTAATATTCCAGCTGATTCCTGGATACAGGATTTAGTGTCAGGCGGTGGGAGGATAATCGGAGAGGTCTGTCATTTTATTGATTTCTTAACGTTCATTAATGGGTCTCTTCCTGTTTCGGTTCATGCGAATGCCATGCAAGATCCTCAAAATTTAAATGATGTTGTGGCTATTTCACTTAAATATGCAAATGGATCGATTGGTTCTATTTTATATTTTTCCAATGGGGATAAAAGTGTTGCCAAAGAACGAATTGAAGTGTTTGCTAATGGTTTGACAGCAATTCTAGATGATTTTAAGAAACTGACTCTATATTCAAATGGAAAGAAAATAGAAAAAAAATTATTAAATCAAGACAAAGGTCAAAAAAACGAAGTTCAGTTTTTTATTAAAAGTATTATTGATGGGACAAAAGATCCTATCCCTTTTGAAGAGATTTATAGTACGTCTCTTACTACATTTAGCATTTTAGATTCCATTCGGACAAACAATTCCATAAACCTATAATATACCATTTCTGAATATAAAATATTGTACAGAAAAATTGAATATATAAATCGTGTGAAAAATATCTCTTTTCTTGAGTTCTTGTATAGATTGAAACGATGGTTCAATACTAAATATCTTGAGAATAAACTAAAAGACCAGAAAAAGTTCTTACTTGCTCCAAGGATTGATCCCAATTATTTAAAGGAAATTAGACTTCCATGGTTGAAAAATTCTCAGTCTTTTGAAAATGAGGGTTGTTTTGAAAAAAAATCTTTAAAAATTTCTGATTTTGAAAAAAATGTTCGTTCAATGTTTTTTTCAAAAATCAAAATTAATTCTGAATCACCAGATATAAGGTCTGTTTGGGAATATGGCAGACTTCAACAGGTTAGTAAAATTCTTTTTTTCGACATTGATAACTCTACGGAAAGTTTAAATACAATTAAAGAAGATGTGGTTTCCTGGATATTGGAAAATTCTTTTTTGTATGGGGTTCATTACATGTCTCCCATGGAGTGCGGACTCAGAATTCCTGTTTTTTTTTATCTTTTAAGAATGGAAAAGATAAGTTGGAAAGTCGATGAGAGGCAAGCGATCGAATCCGCTCTTTATCGTCATACATGGTGGGTTTCAAAGAATTTAGCTCTCTATTCGTCATTAGGAAATCATACAATATGTGAATGTATCGGTTTGATTTTTGGGGGAGCCGTTTTTCGAGAAACGAAAGAAGGGAAAAAATGGCTTAAAACAGGTTGCAGATTACTTGAACAGGAATTGAGCCACCAGATATTAAAAGATGGTGGACCGGCAGAACAGTCTTTGAATTATCACAGGTTTGTTTTAGACCTTTACTGGCTTGCAGTGGATTTTTTAGAATCAAACAATCTTTATAGCTGTTCGGAATGGAAAGACTTATTACACAAAGGTGAGAGGTTTTTGGATACTTTTTTGTTTGATGACAGCCAATTCCCGGCAATTGGTGATAGTGATGATGGTTATGCTGTTGCACCTGGGCTTTACCCAAAGAGACAAACCAAAGATTCCACAAAAGCTTTAGATAAGAACAATATTTCTTATAAAACATTCCAAGAGTCAGGATATACTGTCATAAAAAGTTCAGATGGAATTTATATGACATTTGATCACGGTCCTTTAGGTATGGCGCCGTTGTATAATCATGGTCATGCTGATGCATTGTCAATAAATTTGTATAAAAATAGGAAAGCATTTTTTATTGATCCAGGTACATACCGTTATAATGGCGTTCCCAGGCACAGGGAATATTTTAAAGGGACAAGGGCTCATAATACTGTGTGTATTGATGGGAAGGATCAGGCAAGGCAGTTGACTGGTTTTATTTGGGATAAACAGTATAAAGCTGAGTTGGAAAAAGCTAAACAATCTTCTGATCGGCTTTATTTTAGAACGAGCCACGAAGGCTATAGAAGATTGAAAGATGGTGTGACACATTATCGGGAATTAATTGTTCAGGATGATGTGTGCTGTTTGATTGTTGACTCTTTTGCCGGTAGAGGTGTTCATGAGTTTGAATTGAATTTTCATCTTGATCCTGATGTGGAAATCGATATGGATAACGAATGGATAGTTCTTCATAATGGAAGAGAATCCATTTTTGTATATAATCCCAATAATTATTTTTCAATCATTAATGGTCAAGAAGAACCATTACTGGGGTGGTATTCACCTGCATATGGGCTTCTTCAAAAAACAAATACCCTGCAAAGGGTTACTACAGGTTCTCCAGAGGATAGCGGTTTTATGACATTAGTATGTTTTAATGAAATCAATCTTAAGGAAGCAATTCAAATTCGAGAAGAATTTAAGGAGAATTGATGCGAAGGTATCCTGTATTAAAGTTATGGGTTGATGATTGCAATATGGAAAAAGCTTTGGCGCAAGTTAGTAAATATGTTGATCATGGTGCAAAAGTTCACACTATTTTTGCTTCAAATCCGGAAAAAAATTACTCAGTTCCTAAAGACCCTTTTTTATATGATATGTTTAAAAAAGCAGATCTTTTGATACCTGACGGCATTGGTATGGTTATGGCCTCAAGATTGCTACATAATACAGCTGTTCAACGTGTGCCGGGTTGTGAGTTGATGCAAAATATTTGTAAAATGTCAGCTGATAAAGGATATAAAATATTCATATACGGTGCCAGGGAAGAGGTAAATGCAGCCGCAGCCGATGAATTAAAAACACGTCACCCTTCTATTCAAATAGTTGGCAGGCAGGATGGTTATCTGGGTGATCAAGAGATGGATAGTTTAATCGACAGGATAAATGATTCAAAGGCTCAAATTCTTTTTCTGGCTTTGGGATCTCCAAAGCAGGAAATGTGGATTTCAAGATACCGGGAACAATTAGAAAATGTGCGTGTCTGTCAGGGAATAGGGGGAACACTTGATGTGCTTGCCGGTACTGTAAAACGAGCCCCTGAATTCTTTTGCAAAATGGGTGTTGAGTGGCTATATCGTTTGATGGCTGAACCGAAACGGTTGAAACGTCAAATTAAACTACCCGTTTTTGCAGTTCAGGTCATTCAGGAAAAATTACTTCAGAAAATGAGGCAAAATAGGGAATAACACCATGGTGGGTACAAAAAATGTAATCAAATTATTTACATATTTGTTTCTTATTGCAGGTATCTATTATTCAACTATACATTGGCTGGTTGTAAAGGACTGGTCACGGGCTGATTATTCCTATGGGGCATTAATTCCATTTATAGTGATATATTTGCTTTGGGAGAAAAAATCTATTTTGGTTTCGATCTCTTCCAATCCCTCATGGTTCGGATTTGTTTTATTCCTTCCGGGTATTATTTTGTTTTGGCTTGGAGAGTTGGGTGGTGAATTTTTTATTAGCTACTTTTCTTTATGGCTTATTTTTGTGGGGCTTTGCTGGATAAACCTGGGCTGGGAAAAGCTAAAAATAATTTATTTTCCGCTTATCTTTGCTTTAACCATGTTTCCACTACCAAATTTTATTAATGTAAAACTTACTCTTAACTTAAAACTTATAGCCTCAAAAATTGGGGTCTCCATGATGCAGACATATGGCATGCCAGTATTCAGGGAAGGCAATATCATAGATCTCGGGTTTACACAGCTCCAGGTTGTGGATGCCTGTAGCGGTTTAAGGTCTTTTATTGCAATGATTTTACTCAGTATCCTGATTGCATATTTTTACAGGGTAAAATTTTGGAAAAAGGCTGTTATTGTAATTTCATCCATTCCTCTGGTCATATTGGCAAATGCATTTAGAATTGCCCTGACCGGTATTTTATCTGAAAAATTCGGATCAATAGCTGTTGAAGGATTTTTTCATGATTTTGAGGGCGTGCTGATTTTCATGATTACCCTTGGGGTTCTGATGGGTGAGATCTGGCTTTTTAACAAATTCTTTCCGGAACATCAAATCATGGAACCGATGGAAAATGATAGAGATGAAATTCCTGATTCTGAAAAAATAATACAAGGGGAAGTCTCTTTAACTCAACCCCGATTTGTTTTATCTGTCGTTTTTCTCGGG
Organism: Desulfobacula sp.; assembly: GCA_027858355.1. Next base: position 2,142 of record JAQICW010000147.1, on the reverse strand, counting down.
CTGACACTTCTCTTATCAAGGGGTATCGAATTCAGGGAGGCTGTTCCCATGAGCCGATCGTTTAATGAATTTCCCATGAAGGTGGGTCAATGGCAGGGGAAGCTACAGGTCATGGAGAAAATGTTCATCGATGCGCTGGATTTAACTGATTATATCATGGCTGATTTTGTTGATGAAAATGGCCGGGGCTTAAATTTTTATGTTGCCTATTATGAAAGTCAGAGAAAGGGGGAATCCATACACACGCCTGCAACTTGTTTGAGGGGTGGTGGCTGGGAGTTTAAAGAGGCCGGGGATGCATTTGTTCCTTTTGACAGGGGCGGTGGTATTCCTGTGAGGCGGGCTTTGATCCAGAAAGGTCCGTACAAACAAATTTCTTATTACTGGTACCCCATGCGGGGGCGCTTGCTGACCAATGTTTTTCAGATGAAATGGTATAATTTCTGGGATGCTTTGACACGGCAAAGGACAGATGGTGCCCTTGTCCGGGTTATTGCACCTGTGGGGGAAAATGAAACCATATCAGATACGGAAGAAAGACTTCAGTCTTTTGTTCGCAAGATGTCTCCTGTCCTTTCTGAGTTTCTCCCAAAATAAGAATTTGAATTTTTCCATTAATTTTATATTTTGTACAGCGATATCAGCAAATGAAAAATTATATTTTCAGAAAGGGATGTGATGAATATGAGGGCATTGGTTGTAGGAGGAAGCGGATTTATTGGAACTCGTCTAGTATCTGAACTTCTGTCAAAGGGGTATAAAGTCCGAATACTTGATAAAGTGTTAAGTCCTTCTTACCCGGAGCTTTGTTGTGTTGGAGATATTCGAGACACCTCTGCCATTGATGTTGCGATTAAAGACATAAATTTGGTTTTTCACCTTGCGGCAGAGCATCGGGATGATATCCGGCCAATTTCATTATATTATGAAGTCAATGTAGAGGGAACAAAAAATCTTGCAGCTGCGTGTTCTGCGAATGGTATCTCTCATATGATTTTCACAAGCAGTGTTGCGATTTATGGGTTAAACGCCGGAATACCATCAGAAGAAAATCTGCCCAATCCATTTAATGATTATGGAAGAAGTAAACTTGAAGCAGAAAATGTTTTACGGCAATGGGTAGACGAAGAGGATGGAAGAAATCTTGGGATTGTCAGGCCAACAGTCGTTTTTGGGGAGACCAATAGAGGCAACGTTTACAATTTGGTTAACCAGGTTGCCTCCGGGCGGTTTATGATGGTTGGGCAAGGAATAAATAAAAAGTCAATGGCATATGTTGGAAACATCGTTTCGTTTTTAATTTCTATGGCCGAGTCTGCAGAATCCGGGACCAATGTTTATAACTATTCAGATGAGCCTGATCTTTCAATGAACGAATTTGTTGGGTTGATTCGGCAGCATACGGGGAAATCAGCTGGTATTTCCTTGAGGATTCCATATCTTCTTGGGATGGCAGGTGGAGGGTGCCTTGATTTGTTGAGTAAATTCACAGGTAAAACATTTCCTGTCAGTTTGATTCGAGTGAGAAAGTTCTGCGCTGATACAACTATTGCCGTTGAGAAACTTAAAAAAACGGGATTTATACCACCTTTTACACTTACCAAAGGGATTGAATTGTTTTTGAATCATGAATTTCCCCCTAAAAGCTGATTTTGATAAGCGGATGAAAACCTTTGCAAGGAACACTGCCCGGCGCGCATACACCAGAAACTCCGGCCTCAGCTCTAAAGATATCGGAAAGGCCATCGGTCGGGCAAGACGAACTGTAGACGAGTACATATCTGACCTTCGCGCTGCAACCCAGATGGGCATGGACATCAAAATATACCGTATGAATCGTCTTGGCATCCCCCAGGACAGGATTGCAAAGAGATTGGGACAAGCCAGGGAAGTGATTCGTGATCATTTGGCGGATTTGGCAGTACTGCCAAATCCGCCAAATGTCAATTTGCGTGTGACCTTCAGGTTATCCCAGGGATTTACAGTGGCTCAGGTGGCGGAAAAGCACGGCTGGACAGATCCAATGGTCTGGTCACTGGCCCTGAAAGACAAAAATGATCAAGACAGATTCAAGGAACTTGGCTGGGGGTTGAGGACATGGGATCAATGGGAATTCAATGATTGTGACAAAAGATTTGGAGA
>JAQICW010000111.1 GCA_027858355.1 Desulfobacula sp. | reverse complement strand
CAAAATATTTTAAAAAATGGCGTGCCAGCAAAGGAATATCATTACGCCGTGTTCTAAGGGGAGGCAGATTAATAGGAATAACATTGAGCCTATAGAAAAGGTCTTCACGAAACTGACCTATTTTAACCTGGCTAAGAAGGTCTTTATTGGTAGCAGCTAGAATCCGGACATCAATATCCAGTGAATTGGCTCCGCCAATACGTTCGAATTTTTTAGCTTGTAATACCCTTAGCAATTTAACCTGGGCTGAAAGATCTATCTCGCCAATTTCATCTAGAAAAACTGTTCCTTTATCAGCTTGTTCAAAACGGCCGGGCCTTTTTTGATCTGCCCCGGTAAAACTGCCTTTTTCATGGCCAAAAAGTTCACTTTCTAAAAGGGTAGCAGGGTATGCCGAACAATTTATCACAATAAAAGGCTTATCCTTTCTTGGGCTGTTGTCATGAATAGCCTTGGCAACAAGCTCCTTACCTGTCCCGCTTTCTCCCTGAATAAGAACTGTTGCATCGGAAACGCAGACATCTTTTATAAGCCTGTATATAACCTGCATCTGTGGGGCTTTGCCTAAAATTCCGCTAAAGCCTGTTGTCAAACCTGTCCTTTCTTCTAAATCACGGATTTCATCTCCATGGGAGACCGCCCTTATAATGGAAGAAGTTGTCTGATTTAAAATCAGTTCAATGACTTCTAATTCTTTTGTAACACATTGGCAGTCCCCTGGGCATCCAATGCAGATGGCTCCCAGAATAGTGTCTTTATGTCGTAATGGAAAAGAGGCTATTTTTTTTGCAGAATCAAAATCTGTAATATTCAGGGGAAAAGATTTTTTTTCTTTAAAGTCATGAATTTGAAAACTTGCAAGGTAATTTTGAAATGTATCAATATTTTTCCCTTCAAGCGTACGATTTCCATTTTCCGAATGTATGAAAAGAATTTTGCGGTTGGAACTGAAAACAAGCATGATGATCTTCCGGCACGTGACAATATCTTGAAGTTTTTGAATCAAATATATACAGATCTCATCTAACTTCAAAAGCCCCCCTGTCTCTTTGGCAATTTCAAAAGATGTCCTGGTTTGACGATAGGATCGATCAAGCTCGATATTTTTGTCCTTGAGCTTTTGTGTGCTGGTATTGATTCTTCTAAGCATATTTGAAAAAGAGACAGATAAAAGACCGACTTCACCATCCCCGGTCATATTGATCATGACTTCAGCATCACCATGATCAATTTTTTCAACAGTGCGTGTCAGTTCTTGCAAGGGACTGGTGATGCGTTTGATAAAAATATGAGCAACAAAAAGAGAAGTGATTAAAAGACCAAGGATAATGAGACTCATCTGATACCAGAGCCTGAATGCTTTTTCCATGTAGGGTTTTTCAGAAATTCCCAGGCGCAGGATACCAGCTTTTCCTTCAAATATTGGCCATGCCACATCAATATATTTATTGCCGTCATTTGAAATGATTTTTTGCATGTGGCCCTGGGAGTTATCAGGGGGTTGATTTGCTTTGATCAAATCAAAAGGAAATTCATCTTCAAAAGTATGGGCAAGAAGCTGGGAGTTGTTCACAATAAAAAGGTAGCCCACTGTGGGGTCGCTTTTTTTTCTGTAATCCAGCAGCTTTTGTAAAGCCATACGGTCATTGATAAAAACTATGTCTGCAGCTTCAAGAGCCAGGCTGTGAGCAATGTTATTGGCCTGGACCATGGCAACCTGAAACAGGCTGTTTTTATATCGATGGGTGACCAATAAAGTGATAATGATACCGCTTGTAATAACAATAGTTGTAATGATTAATGTCAGTTTTTTTCTAAGACTTGCCGGTCCCATTGGCCCTCTTTTTTTTATATTGCTCAACTTCTTGTTTCAATTTTGTGATGGGTCGATACCATGACTCCTGGGGAGGTACAAATTTATCAACAAATAAGGAATCCTGGATCTGTTTGCCTTCAGGATCTAAATGCATATTTAACAAAATATCTTTGATCTTGTCTTTCAAAACCAAGGGCAGTGAAGTCGAAGCGACAAAGGGCGGGCTCCCAAAGGGGATAGATTTTTTTATTATCCGTGTATTGGCAGTATATTCTGGATTTGTCTTATGATAATATTCCCAGATATGGCTGTCAACAGCAGCACCGTCCACTAGAGATTTGGCCACGGCAATAATGGAATTGTCATGGGAATAAGTATAGGTGGTTTCTTTAAAAAATAATTGAGGTGTTTCTCCTTTCATGGCCAGCCAATAATTGGGAACAAGGGTGCCGGTATTGGAATCAGGGTCAGTAAAAGCAAAGGTTTTTCCCCTTAAATCTTCCAAAGTTTTATTTGAGCTTTTTTTATTGACGATCAAGTATGACTGGTAATAGGGTTCTCCTCGAACAAGGGGAACTGCCAAGGCTTCTACCTGGAATATATCTTTACCGTTTGCATAGGGACCAGAACAGATAAGTGCAAGATCGATTTGCTGTTTTTGGAAAAGTTCATTGATCTCCCCATATGTTTTCCGCTGTATGAGGAGAATCTGATAGCCCATCTTTTTCCCGATATAATCCATTAAGGATTTGTATTTTGAAATAGTTTCCTTTGGGGAAATCATGGCTGCAATTGCCACTCGCAGGCTTGAATGATCAGTTCCCTTGTCTGTTAGTGAAGGAGCTGATAATGTTTTGGAAAAATCAACTTGTTTATATTCTGAATCAGTTGAACATGCCGGAAAAAATAAAATTGGGATAAAAAAGAAAATAATTATCAAAATATGTTTGTGAATAATATTCATCAACAATCCTTTGCGGCTAAATTGGAAAAATCATCTTATGTTTTTTTTATTTAAGTACCACAATGTTATACAAATTCCACAAAAGGTCAATTGTTAATTCTATATTTACTGGATCAAAAAGGAGGCGTTTGAATTAAAACCAATGACTTAAAAGGGTATCATTTTTTTAGTTAATCCCTGGTCGGAAACCGACCTTTTTCTTAAAAAATCGCGAAGCCTCTCTAATCTTCGGAGTCATTTTTATGAAAAAAGCCCCTGTTGGGCGGGCAGCAGCTATTGCCCAACAGAATGGGGGTGCTTTTTCAGTCCATGGTGGATTGTGCATGGACTGTATAGAATGTGTTTATCCCCGTTGCCCTTTTGGTAAATGCATGTAAGGACCGCAAATGAAATAAATTAATTTACAGTTTTGCTTTCACCTGCTCTATTTATCAAACCACTATTTATCAAACCACTATTTATCAAACCAGGAACTGGTTCTCTTACAGATACTGACCAGCATCAGCATTAAAGGAACTTCTATCAAAACGCCCACAACTGTTGCCAATGCTGCTCCTGATGACAGTCCGAAAAGCATAACTGAGGTGGCAATAGCAACCTCAAAGTGATTAGATGCCCCGATCAGGGCAACAGGAGCCGCATCCTCATATTTTAATTTCAATAATTTTGCAGCACCATAGCCAAGGGTAAAAATAAAAATTGTCTGTATAAAAAGAGGAATAGCGATCCAGAATATTGTTAAGGGGTTGGATGTAATCACTTCCCCTTTAAAGCTGAACAAAAGGACCAGAGTCAGAAGCAGGGCACTAATGGTAACCGGCGTCAAAACATGTAAAAATTTTTCTTTAAACCAGTCTTCACCCTTTGTATTAATGATCCATATCCTGGACAAATAACCAGCAGCAAGGGGTAGTGCAACATAGATGGCAACGGAGAGAAGCAATGCCTGCCAGGGAATAGGAAGCTTTCCAACACCTAATAAAAAACCACCCAGAAATCCATATAAAACAAGCATTGTCAAAGAGTTTATGGCCACCATTACCAGGGTCAGCCCGTCATTTCCCCTGGAAAGATATCCCCAGACCAGAACCATTGCTGTGCAGGGAGCAATTCCAAGGAGGATGCAGCCGGCAAAATAACTGCGCCACAAAGGGATCTGCAGCATCTTCACCCCTTCATGCAGGATTACAGTGCCTGCCCCATGCTGACCACCCACAGGCAGATCCAGGCCAAAAGGCATTTTAACCAGATCAATGGCATCCACGCCGATAAAGGTCTTGAATAAAACCCCCAGAAAAAGCAATGAAATGGCATACATGGTAAAGGGTTTGATGCACCAATTGATAAAAAGGGTTAAAAAAACAGGTTTGCCGCTTTTTCCAGCCTTTACAACACTGGCAAAATCAATTTTTACCATGATGGGATACATCATGAAAAACAGGCAAATGGCAATGGGGATTGAAACCACTGGGGCACCATTAACATTTATAGACATTTTGTCCAGGGTTTGAGCAAGATTTGGGGCAAGTTTCCCAAGCAGGATACCACCAACAATGCACAACCCAATCCAGACCGTGAGATAGCGCTCAAAAATACTGGTCATTTTTCGTTCATTCATTGCAACATTTTCTTGAATCATTTTTTATCCCTCCTTTTGCTTTATATATTGTCAGGCACTCCTTGAATTAATTTAAAAAAAATCTATTCCAGCATTTCAATCTATTCCAGCATTTCAAGGGGATGGAAAACTTTCCTGGACATAATTTGCTGGAATTGTATTCTACAACTAAGACAGTCTGTAATGATGGTCCTGTCCTTTTCAAACAGAAGTCTTTCAAAAAGCGGCTCACCGATTTTAAGGGTGTGTGGATGAAAAGATGTTTTATATCCGAGATGCCCCCCCATACCACAACACTGCATGACTCCCTTGATCTGGATAATATCTGAACCAGGAAAAGATTTGAGAAGGCGGTAATACGGTTGCCCGATTTCTTGTTCCCTCTGGTGGCAGGGGGCATAATAGACCATGGGATTATCCGAGCAGGTCAGGCTGGTATTTAATTTGTGGTTAACATGAATGGATAGAAGATATTCTCCCATATCCTTTACTTTGTTTGACAATTCTATCCGTTTTAAGGGATCAAGTGAAGAAAAATATCCATCATCCTTTAATAGTTTCTGATAGATCGCTTTTGGGACCGCTATAAATTTTTTTTCCCCTGACCCTAAAGCAACCTTCATAACCTTATTGTCAGTCCCTGATTCCTCTTGAAATGCTTTGGAATAATAGGCATTTTCAAGAAGCAGTTTTTTAAAAAAATATCCGCAGGTCGGACATGAACAGACAATGTCATATCCATTTTGAACATACCTTAAAAGACTTTCAATATTCCTATGTATTTTTTTTAAAGCCGTCTTTTTATCACCTTCCATAATCAATGGCATACTGCAGCATTCCTGGGGTGGTACAAAGACTTCAATGTCATTTCGTTTTAAGATGTTTACAGCGGCTTTCCCGATTTCCGGAAAAAGATATCCTGCACTGCAGCCTGCAAAATAGGCAACCTTTGATGAGGACCGACTATTATTGTTTTTTAGGGAATTCAGGCCTCTTTTTTTTGCCCAGAGGAAAAAACTTTCCTTTGGAAAAACAGGCAAATGCCTTTCTGGATGAACATTTAAAGCCTTTTTCAAGATGGGAGAAACAGAGGTCAACCTGTTCAATTGGTTGACGACTTTTGAGAAAGTTGTTCCCCAGCGACCGATCATCTCAACATCAGAAATTATTCGACTGGACAGCGAGATCCCTTTCTCATCAATAAAAGCCGCTTTCGCTTGAAGAATAAGCATTCTTATATCCGGACAGGGGCATAGTCCGCACAGAGTACAAAGATCAAGCAAGTGACGAAGGTCTTTGGTAGAGACAGACAGTCTTGATTCTTCTGCCTGGTCTTGCAACCGATAGAGTTCGGGAAAAAAAAGACAGTCATCTTCCATGTGAAGCCTGCATACGTCACAGCCAGATTTTCCAGCACACTTTTTAAAAACAGTGAGGAGCAAATCTTCAGGAGTAGTGCTCACAGCCTTTTTTCTCTTTATCCCAATAGTTGACATTAGTTTTCTCTACCATAAACCACGGTGCTTTGATATCTTTTTTGTTATATGTCTTGACACAGGATGATTATATCGTTATATTCCATTTTAACGATATATGAATGAAACAAAGGTTTAAAATGAAACAATTTATAAACGTCATGAAAGCTCTTTCAGATCCCAACCGGGTTAAGATGATGAAAATTCTTCAAACCCGTCCCTTATGCGTGTGCGAAATCAAAGAGACCCTTGGCATTGCCCAGTCCACAACCAGCAAACACTTAAAACTCCTGGAAGATGCAGGGCTGGTAAAAAGCTTTAAAGATGGCCTCTGGGTCAATTTTTCCCTGGCTGACGGCAGTGATTCACCCTATTCAGCAAATATGATTGGAAATTTAAAACACTGGCTGAATGATGAAGTTGAGATCAAAGAGTTAAATTTTATCCTGCCAGGCATCAACCGTGATGATATCGTGGGAAAATAGCATTAAACAAAAAAAATTATAATTATAAATCGATAAGTGACCATATATAAGTAATACCAGGAGAAGTTATGAAATTAAAATCAAGAATAGAAGCCATAACCACAAATAAAGCAAACATCCCTGTTTTTTTTAGTTTTCTTATTGGTACAACAGCCGTATATATCTGGTGGGTAGTGTACGGCTTTTTGCCGGCGCTGTCCTCATGGGCAACCTATAATCTTCTACCCATTGAAAAAGGCTCCCATTTGGGGGCTTCCATAGAATTTTTCCTGTATGACACCCCAAAAGTAATGATGCTTCTATTCCTGGTGGTTTTTGGTGTTGGCATCATCCGAAGCTTTTTTACACCGGAAAAAACCCGGGCTTTTCTTTCCGGGAAAAGTGAGTTTGCCGGCAATGTGCTTGCAGCTTTGCTGGGAATTATAACACCGTTTTGCTCCTGTTCTGCTGTGCCCTTGTTTATTGGATTTGTTACAGCCGGTGTTCCCCTTGGGGTCACGTTTTCATTCCTGATCGCAGCTCCCATGGTGAATGAAATAGCCCTGGGCCTGCTCTATGGTCTCCTGGGGTGGAAAGTTGCTGCCATTTATCTGGGAACCGGTCTTTTTATTGCAATTTTCGCTGGCTGGATCATTGGCCGCCTGAAACTTGAACATCATATTGAAGACTGGGTTACCCAGACAAATGTTGGGGCAATGTCCATGGAAGAAGAAAAATTGACCTGGAATGACCGTCTCGTATATGGATGGGATGCTGTTAAAGAAATCATCGGCAGGGTCTGGATATATGTAATCCTTGGTATTGCCGTGGGTGCAGGTATCCATGGATTTGTACCTGAAGGTGTCATGGCTTCTATCATGGGAAAAGGATCATGGTGGTCGGTTCCCCTTTCTGTCATCATTGGGGTTCCCATGTATTCCAATGCTGCCGGTATTATCCCGGTTGTTGAGGCTTTGCTTGGAAAAGGAGCAGCCCTTGGAACGGTTCTGGCTTTCATGATGAGTGTAATAGCCCTGTCATTGCCTGAAATGGTGATCTTAAGAAAAGTACTGAAACCCAAATTAATAGCTGTCTTTATCGGGGTTGTTGCCAGCGGCATCCTTCTTGTCGGCTACTTATTCAATATGATAATTTAAGAATAAAAATATAAATGGGGTCAGGCTTGCGTTATTTTTTTTTAAAAAAATAACGCAAGCC
>JAQICW010000016.1 GCA_027858355.1 Desulfobacula sp. | reverse complement strand
GTGAATAGTCGGTGTGGGGATAACCAGCCATTGACTGATCAAGGGAAAAAGCACTATCAACGGGTTTTGGAAATGGTATTGACATTCCCCTGTCAAACCATATTTGATAATTGGCACTGATTATCCGTAGAGCCGGCTGTCTGAACCAGGAATGATTTTTACATCACTCCGGTCTAATGTTCTTGTCTCATTGATATTTTCGTGGTATGAATTTTTCGGTTAGCTTTTATTTGTTATGAAATATGAAGGCAATTTTTTTTATAGAGGGGAATTAATAATGGAGCAGCTAAAGCAACTGAATGATAGAATTATCAGGCGTGTAAATGTTAATTTAGATGAATTTGATTTTGATACGGAAGGTTTTGTAACAAATGCCCTTGAATACGATAAAATGTTAAAATTTTATGCATTCTATGGTATTACATCGCGACATCCCATTTATTTCCATTTTAAAAATTCTAATATTGCAGGCAGCTATTTTCTTGGACAATGTTTTGTGGGACGATCTGCTATTTATAAAAGTGATGTTAGAGGAGATGAGTTAAAAAGGAAGGGCGATACTATCCGTTATAAAACGGACGTTCCTCTTATTGAAGATGAAAGGATCACAATCAGAGACAGCCTTCTATATAAAACTCTTGTTCACAGTAACTCACATAACCTTGAGAGTCCTGAAGAGTTCAGCATTCAGAATACAATTTCAGCTCATTACGTTAATATTCATGGGTCAACCCTCCAAGGTTGTTTTTTAGGTCCATTTTCAACAGTGGATCTTATGAATCTTCATTCCTGTATTGTCGGTGAATTTTCATATGTTCAGGCAGGTGAGCTTTTTCATAGAAAAATTGATCCGGGTACTGTGTGGATAAGAAACGAAAACTTTGAGTTTAAATATAAATTTAAAAAAGATATTTTAGATAATTTTGTTGGTGTAAATTCCTCGCATCAGCCCCGCGGGATTATCTATGATTTTGTTAAAGAACGGGAACAGGATTATGAAAAGCTATTTGATGTGATGCATCTTACTCCCATAAAAGCTCCGTCAAGTTCAGCCGTCAACAGGTATGCAGTGGTAAAGGGCAAAACATACATTGGTAAAAATGTTCTTGTAGCTCAAAGGGCTTTTTTGGATAATGCTGTAATGGGAGATGGTTCTAATGCCCAGGAAAATGCCTATATTATTAATTCACATCTTTCAGGCAAGTGTATCACAGCTCATGGTGGAAAAATAATTAATGCCGATATCGGTTCTGAATCTTTTGTCGGCTTTAATTCATTTATAAATGGGAAACCCCATGCACGAATTGAAATAGGTGAGGGATGTATTGTTATGCCACATACCATCATAGATCCTGATGCCCCGATCAAAATTCCTGATGAACATCTGGTATGGGGATTTATCAAGTCTGAAGATGATATTAAAACAAATACGATTGCACTTGATGATCTGGCAGACATACGGGATACTCTGAGAATAGGAAAAATGTTTTTTTCCGGAAAGGGATCAGTTTTTATTGAATCCTTCCGGAAGAGGATTAATAAGATTCTGTTGACAAATGGTGCATTGTTTTGTGATGGTGAAAAACGGGGCCATGCTCAAGATGACCAAAACATATCCTTTAATATTATTCAACCGTATAGTACAGGGGAGCTCATGGGGTTGTATCCTTCTATCAGAATTAACCCATAGCTTACTGAGAAATGAGGGCGAGATAAATTTCACACGGGCAAGGGAACAAAACCTGACCAGTCTGACCTGATCTTTTCTGGATCTCTCCGGAAGGTTTGATCCAAATTGTACTTAATGTTCTTATACCAAGAATAGCAAAATATTTTTTTTGTTCTGGCCGTTATGATTAAAGGAAAAATAAATGCAACTTTCGGTATTTGATTTGTCAAAACAACTGGGTGTAGCTCAGGATACCATTGAACGGTGGGTGCGCCAGGGGAAACTGCCGGTTTTTAAAAAAGGCATAAATTACAGATTTGATACAAAAGAACTGAAAAAATGGGCTTCCAATCATAATATTAACCTGAATTTTTCAGACAAAACAGGTTTGCCTCAAAAACAAGAACAATCAGTCATACCTTTGTCCGTTGCAGTCCAAAACGGAGGAGTCTATTTCGATATCCAGGGGCATGATGTCAATAGTGTTTTAAAATCCTCTATTGGAAAAATTTCTAATATACCTGATGCTTTTAAGACAGATCTTCTTGAACGGCTGGTCCAAAGAGAAAAAGCACTTTCAACGGGTATTGGAAATGGTATTGCAATTCCCCATCCCAGAGAACAATTGAGCTATTTAGAAAGTCCTTTGGTGTCAGTGTGTTTTTTAGACTATCCAGTGGATTACAAGGCATTGGACAATAAAAACGTGTCCGTATTGTTTTTTATATTATGCCCGGCCTTAAAAATACATTTGCACTTATTATCTGCCCTGTCATTTTGCCTCAGGGATCATCAATTTATTGATTTTTTAAAATCAAAACCTGGCTTTGCTGCTCTGGTTGAAAAAATTGAAATTATTCAGAAAACAAACCCTATATAGCAAAGGTAATGGAGCAGCCGAAGTTCAATGTCTAAGATAAAAAATTTTTACAAAAATTTGTACCGCAGACTGTTTCAACTGGATGACAGATTGCTGCTCATCATTGCAGGATCCATAGCCGGTATCTGCAGCGGTCTTGCCGCTGTGGCACTGAGGCTGTCCCTGGAATCCGTCCTTGAATTATTTCATCCATTTCGTCAGTATTGGTGGGCATTTATTTTGCCGGCTGCAGGGGCTTTGCTGTCTTCTTTCTACCTTGAAAAAATTGCCAGGGAAGGAGCAGGCCATGGCGTACCAGAAGTGATATACTCTGTTTCAAGATATGGTGGTCTCCTTAGGTTTCGATCCAGTTATTCAAGGTTGATTTCAAGTTTTCTAACAATTGGAAGCGGGGGGTCGGCCGGACCTGAAGCGCCAGTGGTCATGAGCGGATCAGCCATTGGCTCCAATATAGCCAAATTTCTGGGTTTAAACGATCGACAGCGAATCACGCTTGTTGGATGTGGAACTGCAGGAGCCATTGCATCTATTTTTAATGCCCCAATTGCAGGTATGGTTTTTGCTATTGAAGTGATTCTGGGAGAATGGAAATTTGTAAATATCATTCCCATTGCCATTGCTGCAGTGGCAGGGGCCCAGGTCAGTCAGGCCATTATCCCGGATCAGGTAATTTTTACCCATCTGCCGTTTCAGGTAGGGGGTGCAGATATTTTGCCAAGCCTTGGCCTTGCTGTGGTTACTGCAATGGTTTCAGTATTATTTACAAAGGTTTTAAGACAGACAGGAAAAATTGCCAAAAAATCTTCTCTTCCATTCTGGGCCCGTGCCGTCATTGGGGGGAGTACCGTTGGAATCATTGGAATGTTTATGCCTGTGGTTTTGGCAGAGGGATATCATTCTATTCAGTCAATGATTTCCGGGACTTTTTCAATGGGTATATATTTTGTTTTTTTAGCAGTTTTTGCTAAAATTTTTGCAACGGCAATGACATTGGGCTGGGGAGGATCCGGAGGGATATTTGCACCTTGCCTGGTCATCGGAAGCCTCACTGGAATTGTTTTCCATAAAGCATTATTTTTTTTGCTCCCGACAATGGGGTGTGCAAGGGAAGGAGCCTATGCTTTGCTTGGCATGACAGGGCTTGTCAGTGGTGTGATGCAGGCGCCATTAACCGGAATTTTTTTGATTGTTGAAATCACAGGTGGCTATGAGGCTATTCTTCCCTTAATTGTTGTGTCTTCCATATCATCCACCATGAGCCACTATATTGAACCGGCATCTTTTTATTTTAAGGAGCTCATAGAGCGGGGGCAGTTCTTAAGGCCTGGTACGGATGCAAGAATTCTGTCTGATTTAAACGTCAGTGAACTCATTGAGACAAAGTTCATAAAGGTGTCGGAAAATATGGTATTCAGAGAATTTATTGAGGTCATCAAAACATCAGACCAGAATTTTTTTCCTGTCATTGAGGATGGGACAGATGAATATAAAGGTGTGATTCAAATCAGTGCTATCCGGAAATATGCCCTGGATCCAGGAATGTATGATATGATTTTTTTAAGTCAGATCATGGATACGCAGGTGATGACAGCATCGCTGGAAAATGATTTACAGGAAGTACTGGATTATATGGATATCAATCATATGGACAGCATACCCGTTGTGGAAAATGACCGTTTTGTCGGTATGATATCAAAAACCAGGATTCTGGACTTATACCGCAGGGAACTGATTATGCAGACCAGTGACCACTAGAAATTTTATAAGGAGGAAAAAATGAATTACAAATTGCTTCATATTTTCAGGAACACTCCCTTTGGCAGGGAAACCTTTCTTCAATCATTGTATTTTTGTAAAAAAATCAATTCATTCCCTGTTGCCTATATTCCTAAGACTGATAAATTTTTAATGTATTTTTCCAATGATGCAGTACAGATTGATCTGGATCATTCATATTTAACGTCACCGGATACAGCCAAAGGCCATGTCGATGATCTGTTTAAAGAAATGCAGATAAAACCCATGTTTTATGAGCCAAAAAATTTTACAGCATCAACATTGCCGGATATTTCAACTAATTTTGATTATTTGTGTTGTCCAAGGTCTGTCAGCGACCTTTCTTCAAAAATAGGCCTGGGGCATATTGGACCAAAGGTCAGAAGAATTATCAAGCATTCTACATTTCCTATTTTAATCACAAGTCCTGTATTTAAACCCTGGAAAAGTATCTCTGTTTTTTTTGGAGGGTCTAAAAATGCATTGAATGCATTGAAATTAGGATTGAAAATTGCCATGTCTTCAGGACTTCCATTAGATATCTATACACTGTTGGAAAAACGGGGGTGAGTCTTATTACAGGGAATTGATAAAAAAAGAAGGCCTGACCGATCCTGTAAACCAATTATCCAAACAATGGCATTTTTATGAAAAATCAAATTTTGATACCATGTTGTATGAAGTACCCCATAATTCACTCATCGTTTTGGGAGCATACGGGCACGGAATTATAAAGGATATCCTGCTTGGCAGTAAAATGGAGCAGATTCAGTCAACTGTTACAAATAACCTTTTAATTACAGGGCCCCATTGTTCAGTATCAATAGCGTAACGAATAGGGTCAAAAAAGGCCAATATTATAACAGTTTTAAGTTCCAGTTCCAGAGGCCGGGCCGGTTTTTCATTTTAATTGAGCGGGGTATATTTTCATGGATATTGACAAAGAGTGAAAACCCGGCATTTGCAAGCGTGTCTTTTTTGGAAGTTAAATCCAGATACCAGTTGGGAAAAAGAACATAATTGTTGTTGTATTTTGATATCCAGGCTGTTTCACCCATGGGGCTTGTAAACGCCTGGTTTGTTTTAAGATCCTCTGAAATAATTCTTGAAATGCCCAAAGGCCAGTTACCATAAATAACAAGTCCTATTGGCAGGTCGCAATTGCCGGGCAATGAACAGAATGTCTCTTCGTCTAGTTCTGGACTGACAATGGCGCCGGAAAATCCATGTTGTTTTAAAAGATTAACTGTCATGCTGTTGGTGATATTGCAAAAAGGCCCGGCCCAAAGATTTAATTTTTTTGGATTTTCAAAAAGAGACAATTGCCAGAAGGCGTTTAAAACAAAGTTTTTGGCTCCTTTTTTTATGGCCTTGGCAATATATTCTGAGCATATTTTTTCTTCACCTGGGAATAAAAGGGGATCCAGCCACAACCAGTTCCTGCCTGAAGGAGAAATAGAATATCCCTGGGTAGAAATCCATACGCCTGTTTCTGTATGGTCTTGTCTTTGTCCGGGTTTACCCCTTGAAAGAGTGATTTCTCTGATTTTGTTTTTTGATTTTCTGGGGGTTGGAGAAGAAAAAATTTTAATAGTGTCCTCAATAGGTCGGACAGATATTTTTTCTATAGTGTTCAGTTCTGTATCAAGATCTTTAATAACAGTTGCAAGCTCTGATCCTCTCCTGTCTATGATATAAACCGGAGTTCCTTTTTTGATTTTAAATTGAGATTTTTTGTTTAAATAAAATTTTCCTTTTTTGGGGACAGCTCGGGTTACTTTTTCAATGTCATGGAATTTATCATCCTCAAACCCGATCCTAAGAAGATCTAAAGGCAGAAGAGCCGCTCTTGTGATAAAAAAAGGTGTTGCAGGATTTTGTACCCTTCCTGCAAAAAGTCCTGAGCCGGTTTCCGACGAATGATCCAAAGGATTCATTATCCTCTGGGATAAAAGATTATAATGTGAAAATTCTCTACCCATGGCATAGTCAAGATAGGACAGAGCTTCTTTTTTGCTTTTTGGATCATCTCTTAAGAGTTTATAGGCTTTAACAGTGTAATAAACATAATGAGGGCTTTTTTTTCTGCCCTCAATTTTCCAGGTCGATATTTGCGGGATTTGTTTTAATATTTTTACCAGCACATCAGCGGAAAAATCCATACAGGAAAAATGTCTTTTTTTCTGGCCTTTTTGTTCATACATTCTCCTGCAGGGCTGGACACATCTGCCCCGAAGAGAACTTTTCCCGCCAAACCATGAACTCCAATAGCACCGTCCTGAAATGGAATAACAAAGCGCCCCATGTATAAAGACTTCAAGTTCAATTTCTTTGGGAGTATTTTCAGCCATTGTTTTTATTTCATCAATTGTAAATTCGCGGGGCAGAACAACTTTTTTGAATCCAAACTCTTGAGATGTTTTTAAAGCTAAAGGAAATGTGCAATTGCCTAAAGTAGAAAGGTGGAATTCTTTTTTAAAGCCTGCTTTTTTGGCAAGGTTTATTATGGCAAGATCCTGAACAATCAGGGCATCAAAATCAACAAACTTGCAGAGTTTGCTAAGAATTTTGATAACTTTTTCCTGTTCGGATTCTTTGATGATTGAATTAAATGCGATATACACATCGATGTGC
>JAQICW010000754.1 GCA_027858355.1 Desulfobacula sp. | reverse complement strand
ACTTCCTGGTCAAAAAGGGTACCATCCTGTTGAAATAAGGTGCCGGAGATAGTGGCACCTGCATCCAGCTTAAAATCAATTTCAGATTTCTCCTGATCTGCAACCACCTGGACATCCATTGCCAGATTGCAATCGTTGGTTCCCCCATTGCCATCGTACCATTCATTTATATAATTATAGCCATTCCATTGCGAGGTGGCGTATATATTTGCAGTGCCGGGTGGAATCCCTTTTATGGCATAATTTCCAGATGCATCTGTGTTTATTCCACCGTACCAGATACCATTGCATGCGTCGGACAGGATATAAACATTGTGGTTTTCAATGGGGGTAGTACCATTGGATTCATATACAGTTCCTGATATGGTGCCGCCGGGTTGTGTTTGAAATGTGAGATCTGAAAGGGGCTGGCCTTCTACGATTGTGATTGATTCTGCCTGGCTGCAGTCCAGAGATCCGCCCGTATTGTTCCACCAGTTTTCAATGGCATTGGTCTGATCGTTGTTACTGATTTTTAGATAAAACTGTCCTGCAGGTATGCCTGTTATGGTGAAGGTACCGGTTGAAGGGTCTATATTAGTTGATGCAATATTGCCATAATTATGACAATCTCCCTCTATTACTTCTATACGAACAGCCTGATCAAAGGGGGTGGCACCATCCATGGCAGTTACTCGGCCTGAAATGGTTTCGCTCCAGCCAGCCTGGCAAAAGAAAGAAAACGACATCATTAGAATGAATAAAACAAACAAGGTATGCTTTACTGAATTAAATAAACTAGGCATATCAAAATCCTTTCAAAAGACCATGGTTTAATAAAATGGTTTAATAAAATTTTTCTTTGTTGCTGAATTATTAACCCAAAAAAAAATTGGATCGCTTTACTAACAAACTCACCATCGCAATGCGATTCGTAGATTATTATTTTTGCTATCAACAGTTTGATTTTATAGTTATTATGTTAATACGGTTCCATAATAAATTTAAACTGGATTGTCAATCAGGGAAACCCTTAATTTTCCATTTTTTTAAAAGTCTTATGTTGGCTGGAAAGATGAAATTCCCAGGCAGTCCAATGGTCTTATCCTGAATGGATCGCTATCTTCTGCCTTGACAATATAAAAAAATTTGGTAGAAGAGTGATGTGCTAAAAATTAAAAAAGAGAATAAATCTGAGCAAATGAAATATGGAATTAAGGGAATTTTTAAATTTATTCTCATTTTTATACTTGGAGCGATCATTGTATTTCTTTGTATTTCATACCTTTCCAAAACCCAGACCATTTTGCCGGAAAACAAAAAAACAGAAAACACTGGATACAGGTACGCAAAACCAATACAGAGCATTACAGGGTTTGAATATACTGAACATTTAGGCTCCAAGCGCCTGATATCAATTAAAAGCAGGCATTTTGCCATCCATAGAAAAAAGACCGGGTTTGTCAGATTCGCTTTAATGAAAGAAGCTGTCTTATGGGATTGTGTTATTAAATTTTACCTTTATCCTGAAGAAAAACCTGGAGAAAAAAAGAAAAATTCCCAGGAAACTTTCGTCCCTGGTCCCGAAGACATTAAAAATTCATTGGGAATATTGACGGCCAAAGATTCAAAGCTTTTATCAAGATTGAACAATGTTTCATCCATCCTTATTCATCCGGTTACAATTGAATTTTATTTAAAAGATAAGCTGGTTTCATCCATCTCTGCCATGTCAGGTGCCATAAATTTATCAAATAGAAAAATCCTTTTCACCGGAAAGGTAGTGGTTATTTCCGGCCCTAGGAAAATGATGATTGACAGACTTGAATTAAACCCTGACACTAGGTTGCTGATCGGAACCAATTACGTTCTTCACTCCCCTGAAGGGGAAAAAGCAGGTAAACACATAACAACAGATTTTAGCCTGACAAAGGTTTATGAATAATGCCAGTTTATGAATATACCGCCCTTAATCAAAAGGGAAAGACTATTACCGGATTAATAGACTCGGAAAACATCAGAACTGCAAAGACAAAATTACGCAGCTCCAATATTTATCCGGTTTCAATTGCCGAGGTAGATGAGCAGATCAACAAACACAAACAGAATTTAACATTTTTCCAATCAAAAATACGAATTTCAGAAATTTCCATGATGACCCGGCAGTTGGCAACACTCATTGCCGCTGGATTCCCTTTGACAACAGCTCTGAATACCATGCTTCCGCAAACCAAAAAAGAATCTTTTAAACGAGTATTGTCAAAGATCAAAGATTCCATAGAAGAGGGCAGCAGTTTTGCCGGGGCTCTGGCTAAATATCCGGGAATTTTCTCTACGATTTATCTGAACATGGTAAGGGCCGGGGAAGCTTCCGGCACCCTTGAAATCGTTTTGGACCGGTTGGCTGATATCTCTGAAAAACAGCATCACCTGAACAGTAAAATCAAATCAGCAATGGCTTACCCTCTTTTAATGACCATTGTTGGTGCTGGGGTCCTTTTTTTCCTTTTAACAGTGATTGTCCCCAACATTACATCCATCTTCGTGGAGATGAACCAGGCCCTTCCCCTTACAACCCAGATTTTGATTAACACAAGTATGTTCCTGAAAAAATGGTGGTTCCTGATCCTTGGTTTTATTGCACTATTGGTGATCTCCTATGGGATAGCAAAAAGAAATCTTTCTTTTCAAATAACCGTCGACAGATTTATTCTCAAAATTCCAGTGGTTGGGGATCTTGTTCAAAAAATTGCCGTGGCAAGATTCGCAACCACCCTGGGAACTTTGCTTGAAAATGGTGTTTCCCTGCTCACCGCCCTTGAAATTGTCCAGAATGTGACTGGTAATAAAATTATTGAAAATGCCATCATTGATGCAGCAAAGGAGGTAGAACGAGGTAATGAACTGGGAACTGCATTAAGTCGGAATAAGAATTTCCCCTACCTTGCCGTGCAGATGATCAAGGTTGGAGAGCAAAGCGGAAACCTTGAGCCCATGCTTAAAAAAACAGCAAAAGTTTATGAAAATGAAATTGAAACCAATATTATCGGCATGACATCACTGCTGGAGCCGGTCATTATATTGATTATGGCAGTTGTGGTGGGATTTATTGTCCTGTCAATATGTCTTCCCATTTTTGAAATGAACCAGCTGGTAAGATAATACCAAGGCTGGCATGTAATGGAAAAATGAAAAAAATAATCTTTGTTTTTTTAGCAAGTCTTACGATTTTTGAGATCTTTGCCTTTTTATTTATTTATTTTTCCAATAAAGATCTTTTCACGACCATAACCATATTGAATCAAACCAGCCACCTGGTTGTGCCCAATCTCCATGTGCTTGGGTCCCTTGAAGAGATCTTTCCAGCTTTTTGCGGCAGCCTTTTTATCACATTGACTGCCGGTGTTGCTCTGTCATTGCTCATTTGCCTTGTATCAATATTTATTGTGCATCCCCCTGTTTTCCAATTTCAAAATTCATCTTTATTTTTCCTTGTTTCCCTGGCAGGGTTCATCATTTCAGGTCTGATTTTTTTTGCCCACACAGACCAATCAATATTTCTCAGGGCAAGGGACTACCTGTTCCTCTCAAACAGGCCTGGGATAATGATAAATAATTTTTATTATAAATATACCCCATATGCTTCCCAGGCAATAAATACGCCCTTGCAAAAACAGATAAAAATATGCTGGATTGATCCTAAAATCCCACAAAAGCAGGAGTTGAAGTCCATCCTTTTAAAATTCGGCTGGATTAATGTCTCCAATAAATTTGATGCTTCACTGGCAATTGAAAAATCTGCGGAAGATCTTCTTTTATTGAAACAAAAGGAAAAACAAATTTTATATGTAACCATGGACAAGTTTGAAGCTGATCCTATCCATTATTTGAAGGAATTCTCAAAAAAAACAGATCACCGATTTTTAATAAGGGCTCTTTGTTCGGCCGGCCTTTTTATGGTAACGCCTTTTGTTTGTTTTATGATTCTATTCTCCGGGATATTTTTCTTATACACCAGATGGATAAACTATAAACCAGCCATTTATTTATCTGGAGTTTCAATGGTTGCCTTTGCCCTGGCCTGTCATTTATTTTTGAATCCTTTCCTAGGTTCCAAGGATATAAAAACCATGCTTGACTCCCAGAATACAAGAACCAGAATAGAAGCATTGAGAATTTTATATAAAAAGGGTGGCAATATAGGCCAGATCCCAAAATATCTCAATGGACCATTAAGTGAAAAATCAATTGCAGAAAAATACTGGCTGGCAAAGGTGCTTTCAAATCCTTTTACTAAAGATCAAAACATTTTCCATATAGAACAACTGATTAAGGATGATGCACTTAATGTAAGATATGCTTCCATAAAAGCATTGTCTTTATCAGGCTGTTCTGAGGAATCAATCAAATTGTTCAGGGAAATTATAAAAACCAGCCCCCAGTGGTATGAACAATCTCACGCCTTAAGCGCATTCAGGAGCTGCCAATGAATTTTAGCAATTGGGGAGTTCTTAAAATTCTGATAGTATCAACGCTTATCATTTATCTGTGTGAGGCAGGTGGCTCTCTGCTCGGACATTCCCTGGCTCCAATTAAAGTAACTGCAATCACACGCTTAACCCAAATCTCTTTGCTGGCCTGGTTTTTATATATCATTCCCCAGGGGATTGAGTTTGCAGGATTGTCAAATCAAAAACTGGTCCATGGCCTTAAGATAGGATTGATCTGGTCTTTTGTTTTTGGTGTTATTGTATCTGTGGCTACCATAATCCTTTTTTTTTATCATATAAACCCAATTAAATTTATTCGTTCTGATCTGCCGGAAAAAAGCCTGTGTTTATTTATTTTGACAGGAGGATTGATTGGGCCCATTGCAGAGGAATTATATTTCAGGGGGATCCTTTATTCATTTTTAAGAAAATTTAATATTGTCGTGGCAATGGGAATTACAACCCTGATTTTTGCATTATTTCATTTTTCGGGTAACAACCTCCCAATAATTCAATTTGTAGGTGGCCTTGTGTTTGTCATATCATTTGAATATTCAAAAAGCTTGATTACGCCAATTATAATTCATTCCCTTGGAAATCTTGCCATTTTTTCCATTTCTTTATTTTTCCAAGGTTTTTAGTGTAGGACATACCAGGGTATATCAAGGGTTGGCATACAATAAAAACTACCTATCGATATTGAAATCCCAACCGATAGTCGATGCCTGAATAATGTAAAATCACGGAGTCCTTTTTAATGATAACCAGGCGGTAACCTTGAACAGAATCTCCCTCCTTGAGCACTCTGTTATCAATCACTGCAACCCGGCTTGCAGGCTCCTTAGCCCAGGAGATAGCCTGAACTCTTAAGCTATCATTTTCCAGGGGTAGGAGAGTTTCCTGTTTTGGTGTGTCTTCATTTAATAGCTCTTTTTCATCTTTGATCAGATCTTCCCCTGCCGAACGGCTTAAAATTGATTCTTCGGCAATTAAAGGAGTATTGTCATTTGGAATTGTTTTAGGTGTATTGGGCGGTTTAGATGGAATACTTTCTTTGTCTTTGTCTTTGTCTTTGTCTTGGTTCGAAAATGATTCACCAACAGGGACCTTGTTAACAGGTTCGGGTTTTAAAATAGTTTTATTTGCAAGTTCAGGCAGGTCTGAAATTTTGATTACAGGTTCGGCAAATGTTGGTTTTTGATCTTTTACAATACCAGGCTGTGTCTCCAATACCTGAGATTGTTTAGCCTGGGGCATTTGGGGATGAATCTTCTTGTTATTAAAAAAAAGAGAATAAGAGAATATTACCATGACAATCGCCAGGGCCAGGGCCATAAGGATCACAACCCTGCCCAGGCTTGAGAAAGAACTTCTTTCCTGTTGCCGCATCCGTGAGCTTAAAGTTGTCTGAACATTAAAGGAAGGGCGGTTATCATCTCCTTGATCAGGACTGTCTTTTTCAGCTTGTTTCAAGGCTTTTAAAATGGTGCTCATTTTATTTGACCTTTCACTGATCGAGTTTGAATCGGTTTTTGCTTAAAGCGGGTACGGCGGTTTCTTTTTTTTCATTAAACAGCACAATCTTTGTTAATGGCCCCACAAGGCCATCTTCAACAAGCCCATATTTTTTTTGAATCTGTTTTATTGCTTGTCTCACGGGGCCGTCATAAACGGGGGTCATATCAACAATGGGAAAGCCTATCTCAGTCAGAAGCAGTTTAAGTGACATAATCGAATCTTTGGATGAAGTTCTGGTTATAACCCTGTCATAACCGAAATTATCCTTCCAGGCGATGTACATATCTCCGCTCAGATAGGGTGACAATTCTTTTGGATCAATTTTATATTTTGTTTCACCCATTCCCGGGAAAATAATATATTCATTGTCTGGTGTAATGCCGTCAACCCCGAAAAAGCTTTTTACAGGATCACCTGGCAATTCAAATCCGAAAATAACAGGAAGATTTAACCTTTCCATAAGATCCTGACTTTTTTCAAGATACAGCATTTGAAAATTGTTTTGAGCGGCCGCAATTTTAAAAAAATGAACGTTGGATTGGATTTGCTGTGTTAAAGGATTTAAGTGAATCGTTGATTCATTATTCCACAGGGAAGCAATATGAAGAAAGGCCCTCTCCCGCGTTGCAGTCTCTTTAATAACAGACAAAATCCTACTGGCTTCACCCTTTTCAATAAGGGGAGCATTGGCTAAAGCAGGTTCCGGCTGTAGTGGTTTCAATTGTTGTGGTTCCAGTTGTTGTGGTTCCAATTGTTGTGGTTCTGGCTGTAGTAGCTCCGGCTGCAGTGGTTTTGCCTCAACCAGTGGGGGCTCCACTTTTTTAACCGGATTTAAGGGTGGGGAAGTTATTATGGGATCATTTGATGCTGTGATCTCATGTTTATCAACTTGTATTTTGTCTCTCCATTCCAATGGTATCCCCATGAATACCCCATAAAGGAGACAAAACATAAAAATGATGGAGACAAAGGCCATTGCCGTTTTTTTCCAATTGGAATTAGGCCGGGGCTGATTTCCCATACGCATATCCAATTCATCAACAGCAATTTTTACACTGGAGAAGGTTATTTCTTTTTTGTTCAGGCTGTAAGCTACCAGAAGAGATCTATCACATGCAATATTAATCAATCTGGGGATTCCCCGGGTAAACCTATAAATAGCCTTTTGGGCTGCACGGGTAAACAGGGTCTGGGGTTTTCTGGAAGCCACATTGACACGGTGTGTAATATAATCTAAGGTTTCCTTTTGTGTCATTGGATGAATATGGCAGCTTAAATTTATTCTTTGCCGTAACTGACGCATTTCATGGGAATCAAGAATTTCCCTTAGCTCAGGCTGTCCCACCAGAATAATCTGGAGCAGTTTGCTCCGGGTGGTTTCCAGGTTCGAGAGCAACCTGAGTTGTTCCAGTGTCTCTTTTCCCAGGTTCTGGGCTTCATCAATGAGCAGAATCACAGATTTCCCCTGGGATTTTTTTTCCAATAAAAAATCGTTCAGATCAAGAGTCAATTCTGCAGGTCCATTGGCTATGCTGATAATTCCCAGTTCTTTGTGAATGGATTTTAAAAGTTGTGTGGAATCCAGTTTTGAATTAAAAATAAATGCAACTTCAATATCCTTGTCAAGGTCCTCAAGAAACACCCGGCACAACGTGGTTTTACCTGTTCCTACTTCACCGGTGATCT
This sequence comes from Desulfobacula sp., assembly GCA_027858355.1. Next base: position 1,970 of record JAQICW010000754.1, on the reverse strand, counting down.
CTACAAATCCATCTCCCTGGGAAGTGGCATAGGTCAGATGAGCCAAAGCCTCTTCATGGCATTTCCCCAAAAATAAAAATTCAGGATTTGGAACCAGTTTGAATGGTTTTTCCCTTAGATTGAAAAAAGCATTGTACATCTGTTTACTCCATCATATTAAAAATAGAGAAATTTCAAAGCATTTATATCCCATATAACGCCCATGCCCTGACGGGCACAACAAAGGATGAAAGTAATGAGTATTGAGTATTGAGTATTGAGGTCCTAAATTGACAAGTTGGTTCTCATGACTCATAACTCATAACGCACTACTTTCATATAAACTCCAGGATATCTCCACATTTATCACATAGCAAACTGACCATACCATAGAACAGGGATCAGTCAAACCCAATTACTTGCGGGTAGAACGGAGAACGGGGACAGATTTATTTTTTTACCTGTAGGCCGCTGGTTAAATGTATGATGGAAACAAGCATGCCAAGAAAAGCCGGAATACTATCCCCTGATTGTCTCCATCACAGTGTAATGCAAATCCAGCCAGCCTTATTTCGATTTCCTTGAGAGTGTTGACATCTACATTTTGCCGGTTGCAACTGTTAATTTGACATATTGTCCCCTTTCGATTACAATCATACCATGTATATCATTAAACGAATGCCTGAATTTGATTATTGGCTCAATCATTTGCGAGACCGGCCGACGCGAATGCGCTTGCTGCGCAGGCTCGAAAAAGCTCAGCGCGGGTTGCTGGGGGATGTGAACCCTGTTGGTGAAGGTGTTTGTGAAATGAGGGAATTTTTTGGACCAGGCTGGCGGATGTACTACATTCAACGTGGAGAAATGCTGATAGTTATGCTTGGTGGTGGAGACAAAAACACTCAAGCAAAAGATATTGTAGATGCCAAAGCTTTAGCCGTAATGATAAAGGAGTGATATGTCATGCGTAAAGAAATAAAAATCAATGATTTGCCCGAGTTCGATATGGCACAGTATATTAAAAGCGATGCTGACATCGTAGAGTATTTGAGCCAGGTTCTTGAAGAAGGTGACTCAGGGGAGTTAGCAGCGGCATTAGGTCATATTGCCAAGGCACGTGGTATGACAGAAATCGCCCGAGCCAGCGGTATTAAGCGCGAGGCTCTATACAAGGCTCTTCGGTCCACTAGCCATCCTCGGTTCGACACGATACAACGAGTTTGTAAAGCTCTTGGCGTGAAGCTGAAAGCTGTTCCTGTTTGATCGGAGAAATAGGCGGAAATGAAAATTCCTATACTATATATTTAATCTCATCAAACTGACTGTGCCCATAGGAGTAGTCCGGTCCGATAAATGCTATGGTTTTCCAGGATTTGGTTTTTTTCAATCTTTTGCATTAATTTCATTAATAGCAATTTCAGCGGCAGCAACTGAATCTTTCCCATAAAGACCGGCCCGACCGGTCATGGGATACAACCCTTGGGAATCAATCAACAAGGCCTGATGCCCTTTATTGGCAGCAAGAGCAAGGTCTCTGAGGTCCTCAATAAAAAAAGACCATTAACTCTTTCAATGATGAGATCTCTTCTCCAAAATTTGGGAATACCCGATGAAATTTTTTTACAAAAAACAGGGGAAGTTTTCCCAAGGCAATACCCCATATTAAGTGGAATCTGTTTCCATTAGCAGAAATGTCAAAAAGAGGGTGGATTCATCCAATAAAGAATTTAAAAGATTCCGCTGAAGAAGCCATGCGGCTTTTTATTAATGATGGTTGCCCAAATGGGGAAACCATCGAGGCGTGTTTTAAAGAAAATTTGATCATGCTAATTTCACACCTGACAGCCTTAGAGATATTGCCAAATTAAGTTTTTCACCCAGCTTGCATTGCCGGCAAAATTCGATTTGAACAGAATAATTTTAGATTGTTATCCAAATTAATTGGATCAGGTAAAATTAAAACCCTTTTTGAGATCTAATTTTTATTATAC
>JAQICW010000738.1 GCA_027858355.1 Desulfobacula sp. | reverse complement strand
TAAATCCCCTAATCCGGCAAAAGGGTTAACGCCACCACCATTTTCTGAGGAATTGGCAGGCGCCTCTATGTCATAGGCATCGGCAACCTGGTCCCGGGAGTGCTCATTGTCATGGCAGTAAATGCACAAAAGCTCCCAGTTGCTGCCGTCCGGAGGATTGTTGTCATGGTTGTGGTCTTTATGGTGAACGGTTAGCTCGCGCAGACGTTTGCCATCAAACTCGCGACCACAATGGCCGCAGATCCAGGGGAAAAGTTTGAGAGCCTTTTCCCGATAAGTGTTTTCACGATCTTTCTGGAATCGAAGTGCCTCTGCAACAGTCAGGTTGGCTTTGTTGTTACCCTTAGAAGTCATATGAGTCCTCTTTATATTGTAATTTCATGATTGCCATCAGATCAGGGTCATCGCTTTTTCAGGGCAGATTTCCTGACAGCAAAAACAAGTAATACAGATGTCAGAATCCACCACAGGAACCTCTCCTTTCATTGTGAGAGCAGATACTGGGCACTGATCTATACATGCGCCACAACCTGTGCACAGTTCCGGATCAGCCTTTGGCCTTACCTGTATCCTGATGTTCATAAAGTCCTGAACTGCCGGATTGCCGGCAATCGCTTCTCCACCTGATGGTGGCAGCTTGAAATCAGATAGAACCTGCATTTTTCCATGGATTTGAATCGCTTTAGAATCGAAATTCCCAAGCCCCAGGGCCTTTGCCAATTGAAGAAACCGAAGGCTTTCAGGATCAATCCCCATCATTCTGGCAACAACTCCATCCATGGCCACGGCATTATCAGCAGCCAGAATCAGGCCGATCTTTCTCAACTCAGGTGAGGCCGGTCCATTTCCCTCCATACCCATCACAGCATCCATGATAAATAAATCCGGAACCCGCAGGCGAAAAACCTCCACAATAACATCATGAAACCGCGCAGGTGTACCGGCAATCTGGTGCAGCCTTGCTTTTTGTGCACCGGGCAGGATTCCATAACTGTTTTTAATGGCCCCGGTCATGACAGTAAGGCCATGGGTTTTAAACTTGGGCAGGCTTATAATGATATCCGCATCCATGATTTCTTTGGAAACCCCGACTTCGGGCATGAAATCAGGATTAAAGGCAAGGTTTTGTGTTGTGTTGCCCAGATTCTGGTAATACCCTTTTGCCGCATCCATTAATCCGGTTTTTTCAAAACGCTTTTCATTGTCACCATAGTTAAACAAGCCCGGGTTATCCCCCACCACAATCTGCGCCGGTGACAGGGATTCAACTTTTTCAACAACGGCCCGCAATAAAGCCGGGTGGGTTACAATGTGTTCGTCTGCAAGGGATGCCCGGAGCACATTCGGCTTTATCAGAACTTTTTTTTGGGCAATCTGTTGCGGGAAAAGTGCAAAGGCCTTATCAACTGAGGTTCGACAGGTATCGTAAGATGCCGGGTGTATCATAACATGATGCATGTTTGTTCCTTTTTATAAATTTTAATTAATGCTTGCGTTTTGCATATTATGGTTGATATTTTGTTGATCAAAATTTTCCTTTTAAAAAGCACCCTTGTTTTGTGTCCTTTTTTCAGGGGAAAAAGAAGGCCACCTGACAGCATGGGAGACACAAATGAAAAAAAATGTCAATATTTCTGAGAATTGGGTTAATAGTTTGATTCAGGATTTTATCTCAAGCTCACCCCTCAATACCCTGCAAAATGAAAATAATGATCCAGCCTGGGACCTTGCGCTGGTGGGGTTTTCCTCTGGTGCCGATCAGATATGGCAGCAGTACAAAGAGTATATTGGCGCTTTCCATTGGACTCCCTGGGAGGTATTCAATCAGCATAGTTCTGAAGAAATTGTCACAGCGGACCAGTTGACGGTAATCTCATGGATTTTACCTCAACGGAAACAGGTCCGCAAAACCAACCGACTCGCCAAAACTTATCCCTCTGAAGAGTGGGCCAGAATCAGGGTCTATGGCGAGGCGTTCAACGTGGCATTGCGGCAACATGTGGTCCGAAGTCTGGGAGACGCAGGACATGCGGCCGTTGCCCCCATGCTCGCCCCTAACTGGACTATTGTAAAATCAGAACTGTTTTCCTATGCATCTTCCTGGTCTGAACGGCATGCTGCCCATGCGGCCGGTCTGGGTACTTTTGGTCTGTGTGACGGTCTTATCACTGCAAAAGGTAAAGCAATGCGGGCAGGATCCGTGGTGGCAAAAATATCCATCACACCCACCCCGAGACCCTATGCAAACCACCAGGCCTATTGCCTTTATCATGCTGACGGGACGTGCGGCAAATGTATAGACCGCTGTCCGGCCCGTGCAATTACCGAGGCGGGACATGACAAGGAAAAGTGCAGGGAGCATCTGGCTCGTTCCAGAGAATATGTAAAGAAAACTTACAAGTTTGAGGGGTATGGATGTGGTCTGTGTCAGGTAGGCGTTCCCTGCGAGGACGGCATACCGGTCAAGGCTGCCCGGGAAGCATTGGAGCGTGGGGAATTGCCTTTGCCACCGCCACCTTTAGCCTGACTTGATATTTATATCCTGTTTTTTATGGTTCGCATTCATTTATTGGTCCAATCTGCTATTATTGATTTAAAACTCATTGTAATTCTGATATGGATATACCATGGAAATAAAAAAAATACTTTGGCCCACTGATTTTTCAGGCAATGCTGAAAAAGCTGTTCCCTATGTTCAATCTTTAACCCGGCAATATGGTTGTGAAATACATGTGGTTTACGTTATTCAGGATATTGCACATCACAAATCATGGTATGGGGAATTTGGGGAAAGCCATATAACTGACCTTATGGAATGGGCTCACAAATCCGCAACAAAAAGGCTGAGCCAAATCTGCGATAAATATATGAATAGTGGTTCTTTATATATCCCGCATATCGCTGTGGGGGATCCTGCAGAAGAAATTCTAAAACTGATCCAAAAAGAGCAGATAGATATAGTCATTATGGCCAGCCACGGTGAAAAGGGAAAATTTGATTTTGGATCTGTAACTGAAAAAGTCTTGAAGAATTCTCCAGTTCCCGTGACAGCAGTCCCAGTTGTTCCAGATATTCCAGCATAGTAAAACTACGGGATAAATCCGTATTCAGGGAATTTGGCAGTGTCGCCATTTTCCCTAAATGGTAATGAATTGTTTTCTGGTTCATCCCCAATCTTTGTAATTTTTTTTCATTTTTTAAAACCATTGTTGAAGACAAAGCCATATCCGCTAAAGGAAGCGTTTCTTTTTTTAATAAATTTACCATCTGTGTAAGATGACACCACCTGTTCCCAGAACACCAGAACTGACCAAGAATCATAATGGGTAATTTCGAAAAACTGACTCATATATTTCAGATACTCTCTGAAAATTGGTTTAATTTCGTTGATTGTTTTTATTCGAGTTATCATCCAAGCGTAATCTCTTTTGCTCGTTGGCTAACCAGACAGCCATCTGACAATTTTTTTCGGTCAAACCTATATTGAATGTAAATTCCATCGTTTGACCGATGTGATGTTGTTATTCATCCGCATCCATATCGTTTTCACCCTGATCTTAACCTTTATTGATACACACGGGATGGTAATGCACATAAACCTTGCGAAGCATCTCAAGACCCGAGATAAGATAGCTTTCAACTGTGTCGGCAATCTTATCTCCCTCCTTTACACTCAAATCACCATCTATGCCAATGGTAAGATTCACCACAAGGTAGGGGCCGAATCGGTGTGCATGTATATCTTCGATGGATTTAACCTCCCCCACATCATCCAGAAGTTCATAGATCCGGTCGGCAATTTCTTTGCTGGGAACATTGTCCATGAGGTCTGAAGATGCTTCACGAAGAATATCCAGGCCAGTTTTTGCCACGATTAAAGCCACAACAGAACCTGCCAACGGATCACCCCAGGCTATTCCCAACATGTTGAGAAGAATACCGATGGCAGCGCCCATGGAAGCAAAAATGTCATTTCGATGATCCCTGGCCAGTGCACTGATGGCCAGATTCCCGGTTTTTTGACTGATGCGGTTTGCGTGCAGCATGAGAAAAATTTTGGAAATAATCGTAGCCAATGCAACAACCAATGCAAACATTCTGACCCTAAGCTGTGGGGTGGTACCTACAAAAAGATCAAATGCTGAATTGACAGAATCCCAGAATATGGCAGCCCCCGTGGTAATCACGAAAGCACCGACAACTAAAGCTGCAATACTCTCGAGTTGATGATGACCATAAGGGTGTTCAAGATCAGCGGGCTTACCCGACAGCCGAACAAAGATCTTCACCACAACAAAGTAAATAACATCAGATACTGAGTTGATACCATCTGCAAGCAGTCCCTGGCTATGCCCCAGGATGCCGGCCAAAACTTTCACAAATGCGAGGATAGCATTGAAGAATAAACCTATATTAACAACTAATTCAGCATCTCTCTGTCGGTTCTTGATATTGGCTTTTTTGTCGGCTTTAAATATTTCCATTGTTCCATTTTCATGTAATTATATTTTTTTTAAGAGTGCGATTGCCGCTTCCATAAATGATCCGGCCAGGGAGTCATTCTGTTTTGCCCCCGGGAATATGTAATGTGGATTCCTATGGGATCAAAATATTTTATCCAGCGAAAATCGCTCCAACGAAGGTCCTGGCTTTTGGCTCACCCGGATCATTTTTTCAGCTACCTTTTCGCCTTGAATGGGGCGGAAGCGGCGTAATCCTGGTAAGGCACAAAGCACAGGCAAAACCCAACTCCCAAGTTTCTCCCCTATCCGGAAGTCTTCTCGCTTGCCAAGCAAAAGTGAGGGCTGAAAAATACTGATATGGTCAAAAGACAACTCCTGCACCCTGTCTTCCAATTCACCCTTCATCTGCAAATACGCATTATTGCTGTTACTATTAGCGCCACTGGATGAAACCAAAAGGTAATGGCATACACCATTGTTCAAAGCCAGTTTTGCGGCTGTGTATTGATATTCCAGATCCACCATACGCTGGGCAACTATTGAACCGGCCTGTTTGCGGGTTGTGCCCAAACATGAAAACAATAAATCTCCCTTGAACAATGGGGCATAATCTTCCATGTGATTGAATTGTATAACCTGATTGTGCACTTTTGGGGAGAAATGTTCGGCCGGACCACGGGTAAGGGTAATAACTTTAGATATATGATCTGCATTTGCAAGCTTATCTACCAATGCCTTACCAATCAAGCCTGTGCCTCCGACAACAATGGCTATTTTGCTACTATCACCAGAAAGACATTCCTTTTGAAATACCATTCTCCCCACCTTCTCCTGTTTGTACAGTATGATTTATTTATTCATTAAGGTTCAAGTCAATGCTTATAATATGAGAGCGAAGAATTTTTAAATCATTCAGATTAAATAGATATCATACCCGTTAGATATTTAACAGCATATCCTCAAATAAGCACCCGTTTTCCCGGGTATTCACAAAAAAGATCACCACTGCTTTGAGGGGCCTGGTACGCATGAATCTTTGTCTTTTTTAATCATCTGTCAGTACATATTAACATTCCGATCCGTCAGGTAGGGATGTATACGCCTTGCTTATTCAAGATAGCGTATGTCAACAATTCCACTAAGCACGCCTGGGTCATCTCCGAGTTTTTCCAATTTGTACTTCTTACCATCAAGAAGGGGGGTACAAAATGCAGCACACACCAGTACTGCACACATGCCATTTGTCATAGTTCGCCACAAGACTTCCATTTCTGTGGAAATGTTGGCTTGCCGGTTTCCCATTACTTGTGATATCTGAATTCCCGCAACAGCAATTTGTTCATATGCCATATTCTTCTCCCAATATTTATTTCAAATATTTATTCAATCAGGCTATAGAGGA
>JAQICW010000671.1 GCA_027858355.1 Desulfobacula sp. | reverse complement strand
GAGTAAAAGTTATAGGATGGTTGAATGAAACATAAATCGTGGAAACCCTGGATTTTATTATCCCCCTCTTTGACGGCTGTCTTTTTTCTTCTGGTGATCCCTGTCTGTTTTGTCATTGTATATAGTTTTTGGCTCAGAGCTCCGAGCGGGCAAGATATACCGGCCTTTCAATTTGGCAATTATGCTAAATTTTTTGCAGATTTTTTTTATCCGTCCGTCCTTTTAAAAACACTTCGTGTTGCACTTGAAACTGTTATTTTATGCCTGATCATGGGCTACATCCCTGCATACTTTTTTTATAAGACAGAATCCAGGTTCAAACCCTTTCTCATGATACTGGTCATGCTGCCATTCTGGATCAGCTTTATTATCCGGACCTTAAGCTGGATAAACATCCTGGGAGATTCCGGGTTGATAAATCACCTGCTGCTGAAATTTAATATCATCGCAAGTCCTCTGGCTATGCTGTATAACGAAGGGGCCGTCATCATGGGCCTCTTACAATACCTTCTGCCATTCATGATTTTAAATATTTACGTCAGCCTTGATGGCATTGACAAGAGCCTGGCTGAAGCGGCAAAAAGTCTTGGATGCACAGAATGGCAGGCGTTTAAAGAAGTGACACTTCCTTTAAGCCTGCCGGGTGTGAGTGCCGGATGCCTGCTTGTCTTCGTGTTGACCTGCGGGACATACCTTCCCCCGATGATTCTAGGCGGTCCCGGAAATAACATGATCGCAAACCTGATCTTCAAGCGGATAATCGGAACCCTTGACTGGCCGTTTGGTTCGGCTATCTCTACTATTCTGCTGTTGCTTTTGATGGTCATTGTCTACACCTACAACCGGTATATGGGGATCAACCAGATATTTAAAACATTAAGCAATGAGTCGTAACAGGGAAGAAATATGAAAAAATTGATTTCAGGATGGTCATTGATAAAAATATTTACACTTCTGGTTTATGTCTGGATGTTTACCCCGATTATTGCAGTTGTCATTCTCTCATTCAATCCCCAGCAGTTTGGATCATTCCCAATGGAGGGGTTCAGTTTCAAGTGGTTTGTAAAGCTTTCGCATAATTCAACCATTTTGGATGCTTTTAAGAATTCCCTGGTGCTGGGGTCCTGCACAGCGGTGTTGGCCACGGGTTTTGGCGTGCCTGCCGCCATGGCGTTTATTCGATATGAGTTTAGGGGCAAGGAATTTTTAAACACCCTTTTAATTGCGCCCATCATGGTTCCAGAGGTTGTGTTGGGGGTTGCTTTATTGTTATTTATCAGGTGGCTGCAGCAGCCAAAGAGTTTTGCTCTGCTGCTCATCGGTCATGTGGTTTTAACCCTGCCCTATGTCCTTCTTATTGTCCAGGCAAGACTTGTAGGAATTAAGAAGGAATATGAGGAAGCAGCATTGTCCCTTGGTGCAAATCAATTTCAAACATTCAGAGAAATTACTTTCCCCTTGCTGGCACCTGCAATCTTAGCCGGCATGCTGTTTGCTTTTACTATTTCCTTTGATGATGTAACAGCAACACTTTTCTGGGCCACGGCACAGAACCAGACTGTTCCTGTGAAAATATTCGGCATGCTGCGAAATTCCATAAGTCCTGAAGTTAACGCCCTTGGTGCGGTCATGATTGTGTTGACAGTATCGCTGCCTTTACTTGCCGGATATATATCCCGGCGGTTTGCAAGGGGAAATAATAAGACATAAGTACAGAGACAAACACCGGATGTTCACCTCAGGTGTTTGAAATTTTAATCATTTGGTAAGAGGAGAAAAAAATGAAAAAAGATTTGGAAAAGCGGTTGGATGATGTTTATGAAAGTTACAAAGAAGGAAAGATTTCAAGACGTGATTTTGTAAAATTTATTGGCATTTCAGGCGCTGCAATGGGACTGATTGGCGGTCCTTTTGGACTTGTACAAAACGCATTGGCTGCAAAATCAATTACCTGTCATTCCTGGGGTGGGTCAACCTCTGAAGCATTAAGAAAATTTGCTTTTGATCCTTTTACCAAAGCCACGGGCGTTAAAGTGATTGATGCTGCATTTACGGGCATGGCTGCATTTTTAACCCAGGTTAAGGCATCTTATCCACCCGGCGGAGAATTCAATATCGCCCATTTGAGTGCTGTCTATGATTATGCCAGGTACACGGATCTGGGATTTGGCGTTGTTCTGGATGAAACCAAGATTCCCAACCTTAAAAATGTAATGACAAAGATGACCGACACCTTGAGGGGAATCACAAAGGGAACTCTTTCTGCAGTGCCTTATGACCTGGGACAGACAGGTATTGCCTATAATACAGATAAAATATCCAAGGAAAAAGCTGAAAAACTTGGCGCATCGCTATTATATGACAAGAGCCTTGATGGAAAACTGGGATCATGGGGTGGAGATCATATCACCAACATGTGGTATGCAGCGCTTCATACGGGACAGGATCCAAACAATATCAAAGATGAGAAAGCAGTCTGGGAAGCTTTGGAAGAACAAAGAGGCATGATTAAAAAATATTGGGCATCCGGTTCTGAGCTGATGAGCCTTCTGGGAAATGGTGATATCTATGCAACCGTTGCCTGGTCAGGCAGGGTCGGCCTGCTGCAGAAAGAAGGCCACCCCATTGGATACCTTGCACCCAAAGGGACCTATTCATGGATGGAATACATGTATGTCCTTAAGGGGACAGACCTTGACGTGGCTCAGCAACTACTCAATTTTATGATTGAACCTGAGGCTGCCAAAGCCGTTGCCATCGGCCAGGGCTATCCGTCAAGTCTTGACCCGACAAAAGTTGACATGCCGGATGAAATCAAGAAATTACCGGCATATGACCCTACAGGCAAGCTGGAGGGGTATCAGTTTGCAGATCCTGCGTATTGGAATGGCCATCAACTTGATTGGGCTGAAAAATGGGACAGGATTATGGCTGGCAAGTAAGAGAATCATAAATGTCTTCAGACCCCGGCCAAGCCGGGGCCTGAAGATTAATTTGTCAGACGAACAATTTAATGGTTAATTTGGGAGCGTATGGCTTTGAAACAGGAAAAAGACCCTGCATTTGTAAAATTCACAGGGATTGAAAAATGGTATGGAAAAATTGGTGCAGTTAAAAAGATGGACCTTGAAATTCCGGAAGGATCTCTTGTAACACTTTTGGGGCCGTCAGGATGCGGAAAAACCACACTTTTGAGAATGCTTGCGGGTTTGGAGGAACCAACCCGTGGTGATATTTTTATCAAGGGCAAACGAATAAATGATACGCCGATACACAAAAGAAACCTGGGAATGATATTTCAAAACTATGCACTTTTCCCCCATAAAACCATTTTTGATAATGTGGCATTCGGACTCAAGTACAGAAGTGCATCAAAAGCCATTATGAAAGAAAAGGTTGAAAAAGCCCTGGAAACCATACGGCTTCCCGGAGTCGGGGACAGGATGCCATCCCAGTTGTCAGGTGGCCAGCAGCAGCGGATTGCCCTTGCAAGAGCCATAGTTATTGAACCGGATGTATTGTTGATGGATGAACCCTTATCAGCTCTTGATGAAAATTTAAGGGAAGATATGAGAATGGAGATTGACAATCTCCAACAGGCTTTGGGAGTGACCACTCTCTTTGTTACCCATGATCAGAGAGAGGCATTGTCCATGTCAGATAAGGTAGTGGTCATGAAAGACGGGTTTGTTCAGCAGGAAGGTGATCCTGAAGATGTTTATAATAATTCGGCAAACCATTTTGTTGCAGATTTTCTAGGGCATTCCAATTTTCTCAATGCCATTGTAAATGAGAAACAAGGCGATTATTTGAGTGTAACCCTGGAAGATAACACCACCTGCATTGCAGTTCCGGCAGGAGCATTTAACAAAGGGGATAAGGTGGAAATGGTAATACGGGCTCAAAAATTTAACATAGGTCACAGAGCCGACCATGTCCCGGAACAAGGGGAGAATGTTTTTTTCGGAAAGATAAAGGATCGCAGTTATATGGGAGGTGAAGTCAGTTATTTCGTAGAACTTGAAAACAAGTTTTTGCTGCATGCAATCAATTTTGTCAAGCGATCTCCGTACCGGCGGGGTGAAGAGGTTTTTATGAAAGCGGATCCTAAGCACTGCCGGCTGCTTAAAGTTTGATGCACAAAATAAAAATCAGCTAAATTTTAAAGCCAGGGAAGTATAAGAATTAAGATGAATTCAAGGGGAGGGGTGCGCTAAAAAAAGGTTAAAAAAAAGTGATGCTTAAGGATTTTTCAGACCATAAAATAATTCAAAAAAGTTTTGGCTGGATTAAGAAACATCTTGATCCTTCAATAAGCTATATTATTTTTGAAAATGACTTAAACAAACAGACAGATTCTATTTTTCTCAAAACCCTTATCCCATATCAATATTTGAAAAAGGGAAACTTTGCCTGGAAAAAAATTTATGATTCCAAATATTTAAAAGAATATCTGGTCATACAAATTGATCCGGGAAATGAAGAGGAAACATTGGGAAAAGTCCTGGGATATGGATTCCCTAAAGATACTATATACTATTTGTACAAGGCTGAAAAGCAATTGTAATGAAAGAAAAAAGGTTCAGTAATTATTGTGTTTCTGGGCTACGAGTAAATGAAATTTTTGTTTAAAGGAATATGGCAATGGAAAGTAAAGATCGTTCAATAAACATAGTGTTCAAACATTCAGGGGAAAAAACAGATGTCAGTCTTGCTGCTTTGACAAGAGCTGTAATTGAATTCCTTGATATTTATGGGACGAAAACGCTTGCAGGCGAACAATTCTGCAACATCACAAAAGATGGCAGCGGGGCGCAGAAATTTTCCAATTTATTGGAAAAAACACTATACCCCAAAAACCCGGAAGGTTTTTTTACCCAGATTTTTTCCGCTGTTGTTAAAGGGGAAATGAAAAAAATAAGGGTGAATCAGGTTGAAATTCCGCATCTTATGCTCGTGGCTATCCTTGAGCAGGCCCTGCCGGGACATGGATATATTTCCATTAAAGATACGGGTCAGCTTGAGAAAGCCACTCATATTGAAGTTCCAGAGAAGGATCGCGCACAACTTCAACAGGTGATTGAAACATATCCGGTCCGGTTGTCACGTCATACCATTCGCCAGATGCTGGTATCAAAGGATGTGGCCTACCAGTATCTGCCTTTTATCGAAGAACTGGATTCCGGCGGTCATACTAACACCTGGATTGGGCAGTTCCATGACGGTCTCTTGGAACAGATGTACCAGAACCGGGTTATCTTTCTTTTAAACATGGCCTGTCCCGTTTATTGCAGGTTTTGTTTCAGAAAACATAAAGATTCCAGAAATGAAAAGAACCCGACCGTGGCAGGTGTTCAAAAAGCGATTCAGCATGTCAAGGATTCTCCGGCCATCAAAGAAATTGTTGTTACTGGTGGTGATCCCTTCATGAACCGGGCCAATATGGCAGCAACCATAGACGGGCTCATGCAGGTGAATCATGTTCAAACTCTCCGTCTTGCCACACGATCCATTGCCTATTATCCAGATCTTTTTCTTGAAAATGAAGGAGCTTATCTGAAATACCTTAAGCAAAAGAACTTTGAACTTCAGCAGCACGGCAAAAGGATGGAAGTGGCAACCCATTTTATTCACCCGGATGAAGTGTCGCCTGAAAGTCTTGAGATTATATCAGATCTTGTCAGCAATGGCATTGCCGTGTATGTCCAGACCCCATTTTTGAAGGACTGCAATGACAAAGGCCCTGAACTGGTAAGACTTTTCAGCCTGTTGCGGGGAGCTGGTGCAGAGCTTCATTATATTTATATCCCCTGCAGCCCCATCCATGGGAACAGCATTTACTGGACTACCCTGTCCGAAGGGATCAAGATTGCTGATCATCTTCGTGCCCACCTGTCTGACAGGGTTATTCCGAGTATCTGTACTGCAACCCCCATCGGAAAAATTGACTGGTATACCAGTGGATGGGCAGTGGAAAAGGTAAAAGACAATGAAAATTTTGTCTGGATCAGAACGCCTTATACACCGGGTTATTTTAAAGCCTTTGCCCCTCTTGCCAGTGAGCTTGCCAATATAAGGGTCAATGATGAAGGAACCATTGATATCCAGTATATGGCACAGATTGGGGATGAGTCTTTTCTACATGGCCCCCGACCTAAAAGAGTCGTCAAAGAAAAAACATCTGCTTCAACAAATGATATTGAAACGCTTAAATTTATTTTAGCTAATGAAAGGCAGACAGGGCCATCCATTGTAAATACCGGATTTGAAAAACTTTTACGGCTCCACGAAACACGGGTTGAGATTGATGTTCTCGCATCTGAAAGCGAGATCAATTACATCAGATCAGATGACAGGATTACAGATGTCATAATATCCTCGTCAACGGATGCTATAGAGTCTCTTTTTTACATTAAAAAACTCATTAAAGACTTAAAGGATATTCCCCATGTGAATGCCGTCCGCCTGGTCAGCATGAAGTTTAACAATGAGCCCCAGGCTTATACACGGGCTGTGATCAATGCTCTTGGGGATTTGAATAATCTTTGTGTGGTGAATCCTTTAAGACTGGAAATCGAAACCTGGTTTACCCTGTCAGATGAGTTAACCGATGCCCATACAAAACTTGCCAGAAGATTAAATAACAAGGGCATAACAGTGTATTGCAATACCGCTCTTTTAGGGGGTATCAATGATTCAGATGAACACATCCATTCCCTTGCCAATTCAGTAAGGAAGACAGGAATTGAATTTCATCACCTCTATGTTGCAGGGCTTCCCATTCAGCAAAAATGGAATATCGACCACCCCGTGGATTCCTATGATGTAGTTGATATTGCCACAAAAGTCAGAAGAGAAGGATCAGGAAGAGAGATCCCGAGATATATGATTTCAACTTGCCTGGGCGAAGTGGATTATGGCCTGACGTCATCTTTTGTTCATGACAATGGTCATTTAAAGATAAAGCTTGGCTGTTATGATTTGTCCTATTATAAAAATTTGGATGAAAAGTTTGTGCTTCCCAAAGGCATTACCACAGATGATGATGGATCTCCTGTGGTGCTCATGGAAGGACTTATAAAAACAAACCAATTCCCTGTTTCATAGGTAAAACAAAATGATGAATTACCCCTATATAGCATACAGTCAAAATATTGATATCCAGCCCATCTTTAATAATTTGACAGGTGATCCCCTGGAAGTGGACATGTCGGTTGATTCGACTCTTTTTGATACCATTGATGTCAGGGATCAGAAAGGGTTTCAGAAATTTCTGGATGATGATATGAAAGACAGGTACACTTGGGGTGTTTCATCCTATCTTGAAAATCGTGAGATTGTATTGTCACAATGCCCCCAGATGGTTGAAGAACAACGGTTCTACCATCTGGGGCTTGATATTATTGTTCCTTTGGCCACACCCTTGCACGCTCCTTTGGATGCCAGGGTCAAGGAAAGTGGATATGAAGAAGGTGAAGGAAATTATGGGGGTCATGTCCTTTTAATGCATGAAAGCCCCTTTTTTGATACTTTTTACAGCTTTTATGGCCATTTAAACAGGGAGAGGCTTCCTGCTGTCGGTACTCTTTTCAAGGCGGGAGACTCCTTTGCCTATATCGGGGATTTTCATGAAAACGGGAATTGGTTTTACCATACCCATCTTCAGGTTATTACCCGGAAAGGACTTGATCAGGGATATCTTTCCAAAGGATATTGTGCAGCCAAAGACCTGGCTATAATGGATTCCTTATGCCCGTCGCCCTTGTCCCTGTTCAAAATCTGATCGGGTAACCTGTAAATGGAGAAATGCCGTGGATATTAACCAGACCCTCCCACAGGTTGATCTTCCCCCAAACATGATCCACCTGGGACTGGGGCAGCCGAGCAACCATTTGCTCCCCATAAAAGAGTTGGAAAAAGCCGCTGGTCATTGCTTGTCAAAAGAAAATAGTTTTTTTCTTGCCTATGGAGAAGAAAGGGGCAATGCTAACTTCAGGCAAACTCTGGCTGATTTTTTAACCGGCCAATATCCAAATCCAGTTAATCCGGGACAGTTGTTGATAACCAATGGAAACTCTCAAGCTCTGGATTTTATCTGCACATTGTTTACCAGTCCTGGAGATACAGTGCTGGTGGAGGAGCCCAGTTATTTTCTGGCCCTGAGGATATTTGCCGATCACAAGCTCAATCTGGTGAGTATCCCTGTGGATGATAACGGGATAGTAACAGATATCCTCAAAAAAAAGCTTGAAACCCTGAAGCCTTCCTTTCTGTACGTTATTCCCACTTATCATAATCCTGCCAGTGTTACCTTGTCTTACAAACGGCGGCAGGACCTGGTTAAAATCTGTGCACAAAAGAATTTGCTGGTGGTGGCGGACGAGGTCTACCATTTTCTCAATTATACGGATGATCCGCCCCCTCCCATGGGAAACTGGATAGACAGATGCCCCTTGATCAGTCTGGGATCATTTTCAAAGATCCTGGCACCGGGCTTAAGACTGGGATGGATGCATACAAGCCCTGATTTAATTAAAAAAATGGCAAAGTCCGGTCTTTTAGACAGTGGCGGCGGTTTTAATCCCTTTACGTCTGAAATTGTAAATTCAGCCATTTGCCTCGGGTTTTTAAAGAACCATATCCAACGCCTCAAAAAAGTCTACCGCCAAAGGATTAAAATTTTCTGCGATCAATTGCGCATTCACCTGCCGGATCAGGCCGTGTTTAAGGTTCCCACGGGCGGATATTTTATCTGGGTGAGGTTACCAGATAATATTGATACCAAATCCTTCAGGCAAGAAGCCCGAAAACAGAATGTGGATTTTCATCCGGGAGCCTTGTTTTCACACAAAAAAGGATTAAAGAATTACATGCGCCTTTCCTTTGCCTTTTATGATGAAAAAGTTCTGGCAGAAGGTGCCCGCCGGCTGGGGAAAGTGATTTCAAAAAACTTATCTTGACCCGTTGTTTCTATCGCCTTATAGTGGCAGGAAAAAATTTGTCAATTACACTCTGGCTATGTTCAGGATAAAAAAAGGATATCACAGGAAGATGTTTGATTTAATAAAAAAAATTATTGGCAGCGACAATGGCAAAGCGCAGACTACAGACCAGGATATTCTAAACGCCCATTTGGTGTTGACAGTACTGCTGCTTGAGGCAGCCTATGCAGATGGTGAGTGCAGTGGAGAAGAAAAAGAGCATCTTGTTACAACACTTGTGACAAATTTTGGGATGTCCAGGCAGGAAATTGATACCCTGCTCGCTGACAGGGATAAAGAACACAGAGAGTATGTGGACCTTTTTCGCTATACTCAATTTATAAACGAAAATTTTTCCGAAAAGCAAAAGATCGACATAATGGAATCTGTCTGGCGTATCATTTTGCTGGACGATCACCTTGAAGCGCATGAGGACCATTTTGCCCACAAACTTGCAAACCTTCTTGGCTTAAGCCATAGCGAGTTGATCGACGCCAAACTGCGGGCAAGAAAACAGCTTTCATGAAATATTTACTGTGATGATCTATTCAAACCGGATCACCGCAATCTTAAAAGAAAAGAGTATTCACCACGGAGACAATTGCCCACATCGCAACGGCATAATGCCAATTGCTTTGGATTATTCCTCGAGGTGATGCCTGGTATCGGCTCACCAAAGCCAATCCAACCCCTGACAATGGGCTGCACGCCGTTGATATAGCCCAACTGCTAAGAAACAGAAAGCCCAGTTGAGAATGATCCAGATTTAGGGGTAGGAGCAAGGGACTGACGATTGAGATGCTGACAACCGGGTGCACACCCATAATTCCAATGGCTATCATCAATTCCAGGACTACAGAAAATAACACTGGAGTAAATGCTGAGCCTTCGAGGCTGAACAGCTAACGTTTTTTGCCACGACATTCCAGGGGCATAGGTGAGTGCAACACCCGATTATGATGAGCAGTGCCGCCTGGTTGCAGGCGCCCTTACCAAGGTTGCGCCACATCAGAAGCGGCACAAGCCACGCAAGTAATGTGGGCACGGCCAGCATAAAGGGAGCAAGAATACTCAAGAGGTACAAAACAAACGTACCAACGATAATCCATCCAATATATTTTTTCATTTCTTAACTATAAACTGATCTAAATGATTCTGTCCCCATTTTTTCATTCGCCCTTATTTATTTTTCTGAAGTTTAAGGAATAATGGAATAATAGTACCTGAAAGAATTAACCCGCCCGAAACGATAAAACCCATGGAGAAAAATCCTTTTTCTCCTAAAAATCCAATTACATTTGGAATCACTCCCCCACCTATCAGAAAAGCGATGGGTATTGTAAAAGAGACGGCAATATTGCGGGTTTCTTTAGAACCGATATGTGATAAAGCGGCAAAAGCAGGAGGGAAAAAACAGACAGCAAACAAAGGCTGGCAAAATATAATAATTTGTATGAGGCTACCTTCTGCCACACCGATTAAAAGAGTTGAGATGCCTGTAAGGAACAGTACAAATGACAGTGTCGGTTTCAGACCAAAATGATCTGATAGCCATCCGACCAATAGTGCCATTGGCAAAGTTAAAATCCTGGACAGTGTAATCAATGTATTTGCCTGGGACTGAAGCATGCCATGCTCGTTAACAAGATATAATGGCAGCATGGAATAAACCCCCAGGCCCCCGGTTACCCCTAAGCTGAACAATACTATCATCATCCAGAAAGAGGGAGTAGCGATGAGGGGTAAAAACGATTTCAGCACAGGTGATTCTCCAGGAAAATCCTTTATAGTAGAAAACTTAAAAAAGGCAATGCCAAATAAAATGGAAGTTCCTCCGATAACAACAAGAACGCTTCTCCATGAGAGCCACAGCAGCAAACCTTCACAGATCATCGGGGCCAGTAGAAAACTTAAGTTAGGGGCCAATTCATGTATGCCGATTGCTTTCCCCCAATTCCGGCTGCTGATTGAAGATGTCAGCATGGCTATTCCTGAAGGAAGATACAATGCTGATGTCATGCCGACAACAAATAATCCTATGCGCATACTCAATAGACTCTGGCTTAGACCGGTAACTAAAAATGCAATGCCGGTTGCTACCGCCGAAAAAACAATTGTTTTTTTATGTTTAATTCGTGAGGAGACAAATCCTGAGCATAATAATGAGATAAAATATCCGGATGCAGATATTAAGAAAAAAGAGCCTGCCTGGTCGTGAGTCAGGTTCATGTCGGCTAATATGGTAGGCAGTAAAGGTGAAAGAATTATCCGGATGGTAAAATTCAGGAAAAAAATTGATGTCAGGAAAAACAGAGGCCCAAGTTGTGATTGGAGTGTGTCATCGCCATGATTCTCTGAGTTATTATGGATTTTATTTTTCATTTTAAACCATTTTCAGCTATTAATACGCAATAATCCGACACCAAGAATTGTAACCAGTGATGCGATTATTTTTATAAAATCAAGTCGTTCCTTGAGTACAAAGATGCCCAATAGAAGGGCAAATATGATACTTGTCTCTCTCAACGCTGTAACCATTGCAATAGGGGCCATTGTAAAAGCCCAAATTACCAGTGCATATGCTGTAAATGAAGCACAACCCCCAGTCAACGCCAATTTATAATTATTAAAAATCATGTTTTTAATAATACCTGGACGTATAATTTTTATTGTTATGGCAAAAAACAGAGCATTTAAAAGTGACAGGCTCCCGTAAAACCCAAGTGCAGTAGTGGCTACACGAGCACCCATACCGTCCACCAGAGAATAAGCAGCAATAAATCCTCCAGTTGCAATTGATAGCAACGCAGCACGATTATTTCTTAAACCGTCACTTCGTCGAACCAGGGTTAAACTCATAATCCCCGTACCAATTATGATTATTGCTAAAAGCTCTATCTGGTCAAGATTAACTCCCAGAAACGTAACTGAGATACCAGTTACAATTAAAGGAGCTACACCACGAGCCAAAGGATACACCTGGCTTAAATCACCAATACGATACGAATATAAAAGAAATAATTGATAACCAGTATGTAACAATGCTCCAATGATTAAGTAAGGCAATGATTCAAATTTTGGAAACGGCGAGAATATAAGTGCGACCAGGGCTAAAGGAATGTGGCCCAAAACCACTGCGGTCATGCTTATGTGTTTATCCGCTTTTTGTTTAATCAGGAAGTTCCATGATGCATGCAGTGTTGCTGCAAGTAAAACAATTAACATTACAGTGAGGGACATTTGAGCACCTAAAATATCTAAATTGAAATCAATATCTGCCTGATTCTTTATCAAGTTAATCAGTTTTAGTACAGATCTATATATCATAATTAATGTGTCTGGATATTGATTTTTAAGGAAAAGATCTGTAAGTGTAGATTGATTTTCATAGGATAATATCTTGGAGTCATGCATGCGTCTTGAATGTAATAGTCTGAATTCACATATCCGGGCAGTAGGATTGCCGTTATTAATAACCTTTCCTTTTCCATACAAAACCCGGGATTCAAAGCCTTGTTCGGCCCGTCAGGAGTTGGGAAAACATCTCTTGCAAAACTTATTGCCAACTCAAAGTTCCGGGGTGCAAAAGATATCGTCACGGAGAATATGGATACCATCCTTTACTCCTATAACCTGGAAAGGCTTCCCGGGTGGTCCAGTACTGGAAACCATCTGAACAAAGTGACCTCACCTGAAAAACAATCGTTAAAAGAACAATTAATAGAGATTTTTGAATTAAATGATGTGCTGGGCTCACGGTTTTCTAAGCTTTCCATGGGCCAGCAGAACAGGATGAATCTTATCCGTTATCTTGTGCAGGATTTTGATCTTTTAATTCTGGATGAAAGTCTTGCCAATGTCGATGAGAAGCTAAGGGAGGCCATAATCCTTGCTATCAAAGAATTGTTTTCCGACAAGATGTTTTTATATATTTCCCACAATCTCATGGAGGTATCAAAATTTTGCAGCCAGATACTTGTTTTTGGGAAATCCTCGGAAAAGAAAGATTCCTTTGTGATAGACGGGCAGGATTGCAAAAAGGGTTATCTTCTGGATAAAAAAGAACTGGATGTCACAATGCTGGAGATTATGAATGCTTTTTAGACGAATTTACCAGTTTTTAATCGTATATATAATAGGGATCTCCTTTTTATTGATGATCAAGATGGGTTTATCCCTGTCTGATTATGTGATCCCGGGTGTTCCCCTTATCCTTGAAACAGCAGGCCAGGTATTTAAAGAATATTTTTTTGATGTGATGAACACAATGTCTGTTACCGTGCTTGGTCAGTGTCTTTCCATTATCCTGGCCTTTACCGTTGGCATTGCTGGCAGGAAATCTTCCTGGGTCGGTTCTTTTATTAAAGTAACTGCCTATAATATACAGGCATACCCTATTGTTGCCCTGGCCCCTATTATTTTTATACTTCTGGGTGATGGATTTATTCCAAGGCTTTTGATTGCCTCCATGATCTGCTATTTCCCCTTGCTTTTATCTGTATTGGGTATCATGGCAACCCCCGTGGCAGATATCGAACATTTTTATATTGTCACAGGCCGGATGCGGTGGCAGCTTGAGGTTAAAATAAGGGCGTTTGAAAACCTGAGCAAGCTGACAACGGTAATATCGGGTAGTGCCACCCTTGCCATGGCAGGAACCATTGTAGCGGAATTTATTGCGGCAAATGCCGGGATCGGATATAGTATCAGGATTGCACTCTATCAAAGTGATCTGGCTAAAATCCTGGTGGCGCTATTTATGATCGGTATCATTATTTCCATATATCAGGGGATTTTGGAAACAATGGGTGAACGAATTAAAACCAGGTGGTCCATTTCAAAGGGAGGAGAGGTCTTATGAGAAAAAATCTGTTTTTATTTCTCTTGTTTTTATTGGTTCTGGTGTGTGCAGAACCGTCTTTTGCCAAGGGAACCCAGGTGAATTACAGACTTAAATGGCTGTTTAATGCCAGTGTTGCAGGGGATATTTATGCTGATGCCAAAGGGTATTTCAGCGATGTTGGCCTGGAGGTCAATGTCAAGGAGGGAAGCCCTGAAAAAAATGCCATTAACGAATTGGAACTCGGATATGCTGATTTTGGTGTGGCCTCTGCTGATCAGGTCATCCGTGCCCTTGACAAGGGGGCTAAAATCTTTGTTATTGCTCAGCTTTTCCAGGTGAATCCCATGCAATGGATATACAGGACGGATCAGCCTGAAATTAAAACCCTTGAGGATCTTAAGGGCCGCAATATCGGTATTACATTTGGCGGAAATGATGAAACCATTATGAACACCCTTTTTGCAAAAGGGGGAATTACAAAAAAAGATGTCACCATCACAGGGGTCAGGTTTGATTTCACCCCCTTTTTTATGCGGAAAGTCGATGTATGGCCCGTATACAGGAATTCACAAGGGGTTATACTTAAAAATAAACTGGCCAGAGAGGGAGAGGATGTATATTTTTTTAATCCAGCAGATTTTGGGGTGAATTTTGTGGCCAATTCCGTGGTTACCTCGGAAGAGATGCTGAAAAACAATCCCGATCTTGTTGAAAAGTTTCTCAATGCTTTACTTAAAGGTTGGGAAGCTGCCATGGATCCGGAAAATGAAGTTGGACTTCTGGATGTTGTG
>JAQICW010000636.1 GCA_027858355.1 Desulfobacula sp. | reverse complement strand
AGTGTGTTATGAGTTCTGAGTAATGAGAACCAACTTGTCCATTTAGCTTCCCTCAATACCCAATACTCACCACTCATTACTTTCATCTTTTGTTGTGCCTGCCAGGGCATGGGGGTTATTCAATTCCTTTAATGAGCCAATAATAATTTTGTTAAAGGTTTTGTTTGATTGCAAAAATCCTGCAATTTTTTCCCCGGATTTTATTTTGTCTGGATTGTCTGCCTTATTCAGCAATTCAAATTTTAATGATAAGGGAGCCAAAGCTGCTGCCTTTTTTATTTCGATCACGGCTGACCTTGCAATGGACTGTTCGTCAATTGCAGCTCCCAGGGCCAGGCCTGTATTATCTGAAAAAAGTTGTGCCCTGTGGACATTATCATTATCAAGGGGTTTGCCAATAGCATCAAGTCCTGTGACATGGATCAGATGGGTTGTTGTTTCGGGAACCACAGGCTCATGGAAATTTGTGGCTTTAATGGGTTTGCGCTTGGCACCGTCAGCTTCCACAATGATCCAGTCAAAGCAGTCAGCCTTTCTTAATTGATCAATTATATCCGGAGCAAACCCTTTTAGTTTTCCAAGGTCTGGAATCTGTCTGCTCCCTGCTGAAAAATGATTGAAACGGTTTAACAATGATCTGGATTTTTCAACAAGATCATCAAAAGTTTCTGCAATAATGGTATCAGGGGATTGATTTGGCTTGGGCATGAATATATGGGTGGTGGTGGTTGTCAAAATAGTTTTCCCGGCACAAGCCAGTTCCTTTGCAAGGTAAAACATCAGGCTTGTTTTTCCGCCGGCACCAATAATACTGACTACACCCTGGCCTTTTAAATGTAATTTTTCAATTAAACTTATGTCCATCAAGCTTGTGTTCATTAAAAACTATCTTTTTTAATTTTTTCTTTTAAAGATGCAGGGCATAACGTTTGTTGTCAATTTCAATGGTTGTTTTGGTAAAGGTGAGCTTGGTTATGATTTTACCGTCTTTAAAATGGATTACATCAACACCTTTTCTTAATTCCGGCTTATCTTCAAAACCCGGTTCCATTGAAGGCCATTCAAGCACCCAGCGGTATAGCACTTTTTGAACCTGTTCATCCACAAAGGTCTCTGCTTCAAGAAATCTGAAATTGCCATGGTTTTCAAACCAGGGAATCCATGCTTTTCTCAGGTTTTTTTTTCCTTTAAGATAGGCACCTGTCCAGTTTTCAAAAAAGACATCCTCGTGGAAAAGGTCCATGACTTTTTCCAAGTCATGCTTTTCCCAGGCCAGATTCCATTCCTGAAGCAGCATTTTGATTTCATTGCGTGAAAGTTTCATTATAAGCTCCTTTCCGGCAAAACCGTAGTTATCTTATTTTTGTCAGGTTTTTCTCCATAAAAATGCTTAAGGGATCAACTGTGTAATCCCCAAAGGACTTTATTTTTTTAAATCCCATTGTTTCATACAGATGGATGGCAGCTGCTTGGTGGATACCTGTTTCAAGCTGTGCCATAAATATTTTTTGCTGGATCAAATGGATTTCCAGAGCCTTTAGAATAAGTTTTCCGATTCCCTTTCCCCGGTGTTTTTCAGGAATAAACATTCGCTTGATCTCGCCATAGCCCGTAAAAATTTTTACTGCACCGATCCCTGTCAGTTCATCCTTTTCCATTGCCCCCACAAAAAAGACATTGGATTGCTTAAGGGTTTCAATGGAATCAAGGTGATTGCTTTCAGAGGGATACAGACTCTCCTGATATGCATCCAATTTCTGGATAAAAAGTTTTACCCCAGGGGTATTAACAGATATTTGCTGAATACGCATTGTTTCTCTGGTTACTCCTCATCCAAAATTTAATCCAATGATTCATCCAAAATTTCTTCAATACAATTTCTACCCTTTGCCTTGGCCTTATATAATGCTTTGTCTGCCCGCAGTGTCAACATATCCAGAGTATCTTTTTCCCTGAACCTGGCAATGCCGCAGCTGAGGGTAATATTCTGTTTTTTTTCAGCTGGATGAATTTCTTTTTTATTATAAAAATTATTGGTCTTAACTGCAAGTCGTAATCTTTGTGCTACCTGTCTTGTCTGTTCTATATTGCTGAAAATCAACAGGACAAATTCATCCCCGCCCCAGCGGACCAGAAGATCGTTCTGGCGAATGGTATTGGCTGCAATTTTGGCCACCTTTTTGATTACCTCATCACCAAACAGGTGTCCAAAGGTATCATTAATCTCTTTTAAATAATCAATGTCAAAGAGAATAATACACATATCCATGGACTTTCGTCGATTAAGATCTGTCATGTATTTGAATCGTTGTTCAAATTCGTTCCTGTTGTATGCCTTGGTCAGGTTGTCTGTTTTAGCTAAAGTCTCTAGTTCTTTTTGAAAATAATTGATCACCAGGATGGCAAAGGCAATTGTCACCAGGGTAATGATAAGGCCGATCAAAAGGTTCTGAAAAAGGGTGTTTTTAATGGACTCAAGGGCCAGGGTTTCATCCTGCTCGACTATAAGGTACCAGCCAAGTTCATGGACAAACCGGCTGGTCAAAAGTATATGCTTATTTCCAGAATCATATTCAAAAAATGAAGGTGTATTTTGTGAATCAAGGATACTATTGGCAATGGATCCAAGCCCTGGGACGTCAAAAATGGACAGGGTTGATATTTTGCTCTTGTCTGTATGTACCTGTATCAATCCATCTGGACTGACCATATAAACATCGCGGTTGTATTTTTGTTTATAATGATTCAAAAGCGTTGCCACACTGTCAAAATCAAGCCCAACTCCCACAACTCCCAAAAATTGATTATCATACCCCAAAAGCCTGTGATTGATAAAAATAGTCAGATGATTCTGTTCTGCTTCATTGGTGTCCACGTTCAGTTCATAATCAAGTTGCTTGTCCTTAAAATTGTAATACCAGGTATCATGGCTGTCTTCAGGGCTGATGTTTTTTAAAGCCCCTTTAAAGTGGTAATAGGTATGGGAGATTTCTGAAACAAAAAATGAACTGAAAAAATTATATTTATCCTTTATTTCCAATAAATATTTTTGAATAAGTACCTTATCTATTTCACCAGCAAGAATCCAGTCCTTTAAAAAGGTGTCATTGGCCATGAGGGAAGATACAAAGATTGGGCGGGTTAAATCCCTTTGGATTTCTGAATAGATATTATCCCTGGAAAGGGGAAGGCTGTTGTCAATGATGCTGGTTCTTAACGATTTTTTGGATACCCGATAGGACATCACATTGGTCAGAAAAAAACCTGACAGCAAAATGATGGTGAGAATAATAATCAGTTTAGTACGCATGGAAATAAAAATCATAATTTATTCTCTTTTAACCCTATTCTCTTTTAACTTGGTCATTAAAAAATGGTAGCAGCACCTCTCTGATAACAACCATCTTACGCTAAACACTTATTCCCTGCAAAGGAAAAAAGTTCAGGATGGAAGTCCCAGGGTTTGATTTTAATTCTATACCTTTGTTTAATACAGCTATTACACCCCCTTGCACCAAATTGCTGTCAGTGGTATGACCTTGAAAATCATTGGGGAAATAAATTCAACCAGAAGGATTTGATTGATAAATTAACAATGGAATACAATGGCTGGCCAGGTATAATCAATTAATTGGAGATAATTTTTATGGGCAATATAAAATCAGCATTGGAAGAAATCAAATCAGATCTTATTGAATTTGCACAGGAACTGGTAAAAATAAAAAGTTATTCCGGGGATGAAGAAAAAATAATTCAATTTATAAAAGAAAAGATGATCCAACTGGATTATGATGATGTGGTCATTGATTCAATGGGGAACATTGTCGGCCGCATCGGCAATGGCCAGCAAAGCATTATGTTTGATTCCCATATAGATACGGTGGAGGTAAAGGATTTTTCAGACTGGATCCACCCCCCATTTGACGGGGTGATTGAAGATGGAAGACTCCATGGCAGAGGTTCTGTTGATATGAAATCCTCAGCTGCCGCTTCCATATATGCGGGGGCCATTGCAAAAAAACTGGGGCTTATTCAGGACAAAACAATATATGTATCATGCACTGTATTGGAAGAGGATTGTGACGGTGAAAACTTGAAACAAGTATTTAAAGAACTTGGTTTTAAACCGGATTATATTATCATATGTGAACCTTCGGGCAACAAACTGGTAACAGGGCACAAAGGAAAAGCCCAGGTTGCAATTAAAACACAGGGCATATCTGCCCACGGCTCTGCCCCTGAGAAAGGCATTAATGCAATTTATGAAATGGCTCAGATTATTCAAAGGATAGAAAAAACCAGTGCTTCCCTTATGAACGATCAAGGCCAGCATGGAACACTGGTGGCCTCAAGGATTTCCAGTTTAAGTGAATCCCTTAATGCAGTTCCTTTTGAGTGTGAAATATACCTGGATCGGCGTATGGTGATGGGTGAAACAAAAGAGACCATAAAAAAAGAGATGGATGCCATCATTGCAGGCAGAAAAGCATCCTGGGAGATTGGAACCCTTAATCGTAAAAGCTGGACAGGTATGGATATAAGATATCTTCCATTTCATTTGCCCTGGAAGATTGACTTTGACCATGAACTGACAAAAATCTGCTTTAAAGCATTTAATAAGGCCTTTGGTTTCGACCCGGAGCTTGATTATTGGGATTTCAGTACAAATGCTGTTACTACAACTGCCATGGGCATACCTACCATCGGCTTTGGGCCGGGCGAATATAAACTGGCCCATATGGTGAACGAGAATTGTCAATTGAGCCAGATTGTTGATGCCTGTAATTTTTATGCAACCATGATTGATATATTATAATCTATTTTCTCCTGTTCCAGGCTTTCCAGGCCACTGGGAAAGCCCAGGCTGATTCCCGGCATTGCTCCATCCTTTTGGGATGGTATTAGGACCGCAAATTTTATAACTTGAACGAAATTGCTTGTCTTTTGCCCCATCTACTGCGTTGCACCAAAGGCCTAATACGTATAGTATTAAACATTTGATGCGCCTTGTAGATGAACC